>JAVFAU010000104.1:0-6583 GCA_034002335.1 Bdellovibrionales bacterium
TTTGGCGATCGTTGAAACTTCGACCCGAAAAGTGTTGGGCTGGGGTCGCGGTGAAGCTCAAGTTTCCAGCTTCATTTCCGGTTTCGTACTTTTCCCACCAGTCGAGCTCGGTGATCATATCGGGTTCGATGCCGAAAGATTCGAGTCGTGCGCCCACGCCCAGCGCGGTGATGATGCGCGCTCCCGGTTTGAGTCGCTTCTTTAAAAACCGAACCGAGCTACGATCAAGATGATCGTAGTGATCGTGCGAGAGAACGATGAAGTCGAGTTCCGGTATCTGCTCAAGAGTCAGAGGCGGTGGTTGAAATCTGTTTCCCAGGAAATGAACGGGAGCCACTCTTTTTGAGAGGGTTGGGTCGATGAGTATGATTCGTCCTGACATATTCAGGAGAAGCGTCGAGTGTCCGAGCCAGATGACGCGTGTTTCTTGACTATTTGCGCCGGAGGTATCGAGAAAGGCTTGGAGATCGGGAGTGATCGTCGGTAGCGGCGATCGCGGGATGCGTATCTCATGACCAAACAAGAACAGTTTGAGCATGGTGAAGAAAGGAGGGTTTGGTTCGCCCCCCTCGGGCGGAAATTCATTTTGAAATCGCCCGGTCTTGGAATCGAACTGAGGCGAACTTTCGAAGCGAGCCAGTCGATTTCCGTTCGGCACGGCGCCGAGCTGTTGGCTCATTTTCCAAAACACAACCACGCCATAAATTAAGAACAGCGTGGTCAGCGGAAGAAGAATAAGAAGGATCGGTTTCATGCGTCTGTATTTGGGGGCTTGAGGCGTTATTTTCGTGTTCCTTGCGACGAGTTCGACGGTGCTTCTCGTATAATGCCGACCGAGGGAACCTCGTCTTGAGAAACAAATGTAATTTCGGAACACATCGCCGCGAGATGCGAGAGTGATCTAAAATCGTTGCTGATTTCTTTAAGGCGATTTGAGCGCTGTTTCATGCCTGATGAACTCACTCCGACGGCGTTGCCTTTACCGAACCAGTCGTCCATGCCGCGCATGATGGTACCCTTTGATTTCTTAGGTCCGGAGGAGAGGCTTTGATTTAGATCATGGATAGCCGCGATGTCGCGTTCGACGACGTTGCGATCACGTTCCGAGCGTTGATAGTCGACGATAATTTTATTGGGATCCAAGGTCTTATCGAGATATTCGGCGTAAACGGCGCATTGCTCTCCGACTTCCTGAAATCGATTTACCGTATCGCTGTTATTTGTATTGATGCCTAAGTCTGCGCTTTGGCGTTTGAAATTGGAGCAAAAGGTGCGCGTTGCCGTTACGCAGCTCGGTGTTGCTGCGACTTTGCCGTCACAAACGGTTTTTGAACGAACTCCGTGTTGATAGAAGGTCGTCGTTACGGCCGTGATCGAATCGTCCAATGTGCGAACTTCCGAGAGTCTCCAGACGTCTCCTTTAATGGAACTGTCTTTTCCATATTGGATTGCCGAGACATCGCGATCGTTGGTCCATTCCTGGATGTTCCCACGTTCATGCTTAACCGTTTTGATCTGTAAATTCGCACGACCCGTCGGTGCTCCGAGAATAAAGCCGAAGAGGTTTTGTTGCATGACTTCCGAATAGACGATCGTGTCGCTAGGCGGTTTCGCTTCTTGTTTGGATGTTTGGGCATGAGCCGTAGGCGAAACCGCCGACAGTTGCGTTATGAAAAACGCTACGATTGAAACGTACTTCATTTTGGACGTCCTCCAGCTCACAGTTTACTCTCTTCGGCGGACGGTGAGTGCAGATTTCTCGCTGGCGAGACCAGAGGCTAAGTCGTTTCTTCAAACAGTTTTTGGAAGTCGAGCGGAAGCTCGGATTCAATGGCGTGGTTCAGGACCTTTAGCCGGGAACAATGCAAGAACATGCGCTCCGTCTGATAGAAGTCCCGCATGCGACCGTTGTACTTTGCATCGCCATAGCGGGGATCGCCGACGAGCGCGTGCTTGGCGATCGCACAATGTTTGCGAATCTGATGTTGTCGTCCCGTGATGAGGTCGAATTCGCACATGCTAAAATAGCGAGATCGCTTGAGAACTTTGTAACGGGTTTCACAGGGCACGTGGTTTTTTGCCTGGCCGGCGGGGTTCAATCGTCCCTCTGCCTTGTCGGAGAGTGGAGCCGTCCAAACGCCTTCGTCGAGCGGAAGACTGCCGCGTAGAATACCGACGTAGGTCTTGGAAACGGCTCTTTGTTCGAAGGCTTGCGCCAGGGATCTGGCCGATTCTTCGTTGAGGGCGAGAACCTGCACGCCGCTTGTTTCTTTGTCGAGGCGATGTACGGGGAAGAGCGCTTTTTGCGGGACAGTCGACGCCTTAAGGGTGTCGGTTAGCCACGAAAGAACGTTTACGGGATCTTCGGTGTTATGTACGGAGATGCCGAAGGGTTTGTCGATTGCGATAAACCCTTCGGTTTGAAGCAAGATTCTAGGCTCTTGGCTCAGATAAGTTTGGCGCATGTTTGATGCTGTACCTTTAATCGGAGCGTTCGCCAAGCGAACTTGTTTTAGGGTGTCGTTCGTTTGGGAACGGCATCACGCAAGCGTTTGGCTTCTTATTGGTTGGCATGGATTGGTTGGCATGGACGACTTCTGGTTACGTCAGAGATCGGACTTGGGTGTCTGAGGGCTCACCTATACCGTTGCGGGACAGTGTCGGAGTTTCACCGAACTTCATCTTTCGTAGGGCCTTTAGTTCTAATCCTTCTGGCAAGACCCTTGGAGTTTGTCAAACCAGGGTCAATTGGATAGAAGACGCGATATGAATTCAGACTCTGGCTCAACCCCAAATGACACAGCTTCGACGGAGCGCCTGGCGGCTGTTCGTCGAGCGATTGAACTCTTGGACGCCCTAAACGGAGATGCAAATCAGCAGGCGGCTTTACCTGATGATCTGCGCGTGGAACTGATCGCGGCGGCGGGACGGTTTTCCCGTCCGGCGAAGGATGAAATTCGCATTCGCAATAAGAAAATCGATTCGGTGAGACGTCGCGCTTTGACTGAGCAAGACCGCAAGGCGCGTGCGATGACTGGAATTCGGGAAGCTCGTTTGAAAACCGTTTTTACTGCGCCAGCCCTGGTGTCGGGTCAAGAGGCCGAGCGACGTGACGAGGAAGTCGGTGAGTTGAGCTCGCCGCGCAACTGCTACGTTTGCAAAGCCGAGTTTACAAAACTTCACTTTTTCTACGATACGATGTGTCCGACATGCGCGCCGTTTAACTACAAGAAACGTTTTCAGACGGCATCGCTCGAGGGAAAAGTAGCTTTGATTACGGGCTCGCGTCTTAAGATCGGGTATCAGGCCACGGTCATGATGTTGCGAGCTGGTGCGCGGGTGATCGCGACGACTCGATTCCCTATTGATTCAGCGGAGCGTTTTGCAAAAGAGCCGGACTTCAATCAATGGGGGCATCGTCTCGAGATTTTCGGTTTGGACTTGCGCCATACCCCAAGCGTTGAGCTCTTCACGCACTTTATGGAAAAGCATTTGGACCGATTGGATATCTTGATCAACAACGCGGCTCAAACGGTGCGCCGTCCTCCCGGCTTTTATGCGCACATGATGGCGGGTGAGAACGCGCCTTTTGAAAGCTTGGCGCCACAGGTTCAGGGCATTCTTAAAACTTACGATGACTGCAAAAGGCAGCTTTCTGGGTACTGCGCGACGAGTTCGGATCGCGCGCTTCCCGTTGCTTGGCACGAGCAAGGGCCTGGTGTTGGAATTCGTTCGTCCGCGCAGCTCTCTCAGATTCCCTATTCATTCGATCGTTCTTTGGCGGTGAGCGAGATCTTCCCAGAGGGAAAGCTCGATGCCGATTTACAACAGGTGGATTTGCGTACAACGAATAGCTGGCGCATGAAGCTCGCAGAGGTCCCGACGGCCGAGATGATGGAAGTTCAGCTCGTGAACGCGATCGCGCCGTTTGTTCTCTGCAGCCGATTGGCGCCGATCATGCGTCGTGATTACACGGGTGAAAAGCACATTGTGAACGTGACGGCGATGGAGGGAAAGTTCTATCGGTTTAAGAAAGAAGACCGGCACCCTCATACCAACATGGCAAAGGCCGCACTCAACATGCTGACGCACACGTCGGCGAGCGATTTGGAAAAAGACGGCATTTACATGAACGCTGTCGATACGGGATGGGTGACAGACGAAGATCCGGTGCAGTTGGCGAAGTTCAAAGAGGAAGTGCACGATTTCCAGCCGCCGCTTGATATTGTCGATGGAGCTGCGCGTGTTTGTGATCCGTTCTTCGATGGGATTCTGACGGGGAAACACTGGTGCGGAAAGTTCCTAAAAGATTACTTTCCAATCGATTGGTAGGCGATGGGTGAAGCTGCTTTCGATGCATGAGCACCGAAAGCAGCGCAGGGTGGAGCCCGCCCCACCCGTAGCGTCGTATTAGAACGCGAGACCGATGTTGATCATCGGAGTCAGCTCTGACTTCCACTTGTTGGTTTGGTCGACGCCTGCAAGTTTCTTGTATTCAAACGAGCGGTAGGAAACCTGAAGACCTAGGTACACATTCGAGCTGATGTCGAAGTTGCGACCGAGATCGACGCCGAATCCTGAACCGTCTTCAAACTTGATTCCACCAGGGGCCTCAATTGTGGAGCTAATGAAATACGATCCATCAATGAACCAGCCAGCGCGGTGGAAACCGACGGATACGCCGTAACCGGAGCGATCAGTTTTTGCTCCGCCCGATTCGTCTGTACGCATATCGTAGATACCGCCAACGTAAAGGCCGCTAGCAAGAGTGTAGCCTGCTTTGAGGTTCAACAGAGTAACTGTTGCTTCCGAGCTGCCGCCGAAGCCGGGGCCTTCGTGCTCGTTACTGAATCGAAGAGCACTTAGTCCAAGTGAAAAGCCGCTGTCCTTTGCTTGCGAGAGAGCTGGCGTGAGACAAAGTACCGTCGCGAGAATCAATGCTAACTTCTTCATGTGAAGAGTCCTCCTTCGTGTGTTCATGCTGAGCATGTCGACCTTAATGTTAATTTGCCTGGCGCGACATGTCCTCAAGAGAAAGGCGAGGGCTGGACGTATGTCAATAACTCAGCTCACGCTCAAGGTCTTGCTCCGAGCGGATAGTTTTGTTTTTCATGTGCAAGCCCGTGAGTCGACGATCGCGGATATGAACATCAATAAATTGAACGTTCTCGAACAAGCAGTCTTCAAACGTGATGTCTTGTAGACTGGAGTTTTTGAAAGAGACGTTTTTTAACCTCGTCACGTCTTTTCCGTTTTTTCGGTAAACTCTGATGTCTCGCCAAGTGCTATCGATCATTTCGCAAGCTTCGATTTGAACGCCCTTTGTTTCCATATTTTGGATATGAGAGTTCGAGAGATTGAAATCGCGAATCACAGCTCCGTGTAGTTCCATATCCGAAACGGAAGATGCGACAAGCGTCCATGTGTTCGCCATGATTCCGTGGAACTTCGCGTTTTGAACGCGAGATCGGTTTTTGAGGGAAATGTTTTTGGCGACAGCGCCGTGAAATTCAGCGTCTGAGATTGCGCACTGATCGGTGATATCAAGATGGCTGATCTTTGAGCCATGGAACTCGCACTGGTTGAGTTGTCCTTGTTGAATCGAAATCGAGTCAAGGGAGCTGCCGTGTATCGAATTGTCCGACATTTGAGCGTCTTGCATTTCAAGCGAGGCGATTCGTGATGCGTTGATCGAGTTGTCGCGTATGTGAGATTTGTTCAATGTAAAACGCGAGAGACTTGAGACGTTGATGCCGTTGTTGGAGAACGTAAACTCACGCCCCTTGATCGGTACAATCTTGGATAATGTGGACCGGGACGGTGAGTTTGAGTCGAGGTTCGAACTCAGGTTCGAGTCGAACATCTGTGGTTCGGCAAACGACTCGTTTTTATGAGATGTCGGGGCAATGGGAGAAAGCTTTTCCTTAAGGGCGGCGATGCGAGCTTTGATGGTGGGATAGCTCACGCCAAGCGCCGACTCCATCTCGCGAATGCTGCCCTCGCAATGAATGAAGATGCGTAGAAAGTGAAGCTCGTCCTCTTTGAGGCTCTGAAACTCAGAAGTCGGCCCAGAATTCGGCCCAAAAGTCGGAAACTTTCCTTCGACTTTAAGATCACATGGCGCGCATTGAAGTGCGACCGTCGTGAGTGGGCCGCGGCAGGCTGGACATGTCATAAAACTCGAAGTATTTTGCATATCAAAGACGCTAGAATTAAATAATTCAATATACAACTTAAAAAAATTAATGTCATATCAGCTATGGAAATGCAGGCGAGGCCTTTTTGCTGGACGTGCCGTCAGCCCCAAACCGCATGTTATTGCGCTCGCTTGCGTCGGTTCGACTCGGGAATCGAGTTCGTCATTCTCATTCATCCGATCGAGTCTCGGCGGCGAATTGCGACAGGTCGCATGTCGCATCTGATATTGGAGAACTCACATCTCATTGAAGGTGAGGAGTTTTCACAAGATCGAAGGGTGCAAGCTCTGCTGGATCGAACCGATGTTTATCCAACAGTGCTTTACCCTGGGAAAACGGCGCAAGATCTTGGAACTCTATCGGCGGCCGAGCGAAGGGCGCTTGTC
>JAVFAU010000105.1:0-6530 GCA_034002335.1 Bdellovibrionales bacterium
AATTGAGCCGTTCCCGTTTTTCGCGACCGCCACGACGACGACGCTTTCGATTTCTGTACGAGTGGGCAGGCGCAGTTCGTTCTGAAGAGCGATGCTTTGTCCTCTGCCACTTAGTTCCATATTGATGTTTTGACCGACATAAGTTTCCGCGAAGCCACGAGTGATATCGGCCTGAGCCGTAGGGAGCGAAAGAAACGCTGAGATGAAAACCATGGCGGTTAGCCATGGGCGATGTGTGTGTGATCGTGTTGTCGGTGTGATTGAATGCATAGGTATCCCCCCCTGTTTTGATTCTGTACGCCTATTCGACTGTGAAAACCCCTCTAAAATCTAGTCGCTCTGCTTAACTGGGCTTTTTGGCGAAGTTTCTTTATTGCTTCGCAAGTCCAATGCCAATAACTTCGGTGTTCATTTGACACTGGTCGTGGGTGCCCTATGCCTGAACTTCCTGAAGTGGAACACGTTAAAAACCAATTGAAGAAGCTCGTTCTTGGCCAAGAACCGTGTACCACACGAATCACCGCAAAGACCGCTCTTGATGCTCGTGTCGCGCAATTCGAAAGCTTTCGCAAAGATCTTCGGTTTCCGATTCCGCGCACGCTGGCAAAAAGGGTGGCAGGTCAGGAGATTCTCGATATTGAACGACGGGCCAAGTATCTTCTCTTCCGGTTTGAACAGGGATGGCTGCTTTCCCATCTCGGAATGACGGGCGCGTGGAGAGAGGTTGCAGACCTAGAGCCGTTGATTTTGCACGATCACATTCGGCTCAAGTTTGTGCGAGGGTTGACCCTGGTGTTCAATGATCCAAGGCGCTTCGGTTTTGTCGATTGGGTCGAGAAGGGAAAGCTTGAAGAGCATCCGCGGCTGAGTCATCTCGGGCCGGAACCTTTGTCGGATGAATTCACGGGCGAAGCTCTTTATGCGCGTCTCCGCAAGCGTTCTGCTCCCATTAAAAGTTTGATCATGGATCAGCGCATTGTCGTCGGAGTGGGCAACATCTACGCAAGTGAAGCGCTGTTTCGCATCGGGGTTCGGCCGACCCGTGCCGCAGGACGATTGACGCGAGCGGAATGTGAACGGTTGGCGACGACGGTTCGCGAAGTCTTAACAGAAGCGATTCTTGCCGGTGGTTCTACGATTCGTGACTACCGTGGCGTCGATGGCGGCAAAGGCGGGTTTCAATCGCGATTTTTTGTCTACGATCGCAAAGGAGAGCCTTGCCGAGTTTGCAAGAGCCTGATCTTATCGAAGATGATCGCGACGCGATCGACGTATTGGTGCCCACGCTGCCAAGTCTGAGGGCGCTTCAAAGGAACACCGTGAGAAAACCAGGCCTGATTTTCATCTTCGTCACAGTCGTTTTAGACATGCTCGGGATCGGCATCATTATCCCTTCATTGCCGGACCTGATTCGCCGTTATGTCGATAGCCCACAGGGGCTGGCGCAGCTCTACGGGTATTTTATCGCGGCCTACGCCGTGATGCAGTTCTTGGCCGCGCCACTGCTTGGGGCACTTTCGGATTTATATGGGCGCCGGGCGATTCTTTTGGGATCTCTTTTTGTCGCGGGACTCAGTTACATCGCGATGGCGCACGCGCCGAATCTTGAGATTTTATTCGCAAGCCGCATTTTAGCTGGCATTGCTGGTTCGAGTCTGACGGTCGCGATGGCCTATATCGCCGATATTTCGGATGAGAAAAACCGAGCGCAAAACTTTGGATTGATCGGTGGAGCCTTCGGTCTCGGATTTATCATCGGGCCGGCGCTAGGTGGGATTCTCGGGGCCAAGGATTTGCATTATCCGTTCTACGCAGCGGCTTTGATGAACTTTCTTAATTTCTTATTCGGTCTTTTCATTTTGCCCGAGTCTTTGCCTCAGGAAAAACGGCGCGGTTTTGAAATCGCCCGGCTGAACCCGTTGCGATCGCTTCAGCGAACCTTGTCTCGTCCTGGTTTTTTGGGATTGTTTGCGGGCTGGTTCCTGTTTCAATTTGCCGCGCAAACGCACGGTGCGATTTGGACGATCTACACGCAAACCCGCTATAGCTGGACAACGGCGCAGGTGGGGCTTTCTCTCACGGTGGTCGGAGCCCTCTCTGCGATTTCGCAGGGGCTTTTGACGAAACGGATCGTCTCGCGTTTGGGTGAAATCAAAACGGTTTCGGTCGGCATCATCGGTTACGGAGCGTCGTTCGTGTTGTATGGTCTGGCGAGCGAAGGGTGGATGCTGTACGCGATTCTCGTGGGCTCGGCCGTGTTCTGGGTTGCGGGCCCGGCTCTTCAGTCGGTGATCGCGGCCGGGGTTCCGGCGAGCGAACAGGGCGAGTTGCAGGGTTCGATTGTGAGTACGACAAGCTTGGCCAGCATCGTTTGCCCCGTGGTTTCAACTCAGCTGTTCTCGTTTTTCACGTCGACACGGACGCCTGTTCAAATTCCGGGGATGCCGTACTTTTTCGGAGCCGCTGCGGCTTTGGGTGCGTTTCTTGTTTTTCGACCTGCGTTTGCCGCTCGATCAGACGGCGAAAGAGCGGCGTGAGCGATCTACTTACACTGTTTCTTGCACTGTTCGACGATCGTCGCAGCAGACTTCTGGCAATCAGGCTGTGACTTCTTCGGCAGGTTGGCGCATTGGGCGCGAATCATGTCGGCCGCGAACTCACAGTTGGCGCAGGCGTTTTCAGGTTGGCGAACAAGGCCTTCGTCGTCTTTCGTGCATTTGCTGCCGGCGTATGTTCCGACCGTTGTGATTTTCGCGAGCGATGAATCGACGTTGTAGTGGTACTCGCCGTCGTTAATTCGGGTTGCATCGACGGTGAGTGAGGTCTTGCCGCAGGTAATTTGAATTTGAGTCGAGGTCTTTGTGTCTTTCAGGACCTTCGTTGTGCAGTCGTTTTCGGACATGTCGCTTGAGAGAATTTTCGTGTAGCTGTCGCCTTTTTCAATGCACTGAAAGCTTTCTGTCTTCATGACCTGTTTGGAGCCGGGAGGTTGAACCGACGCGGTCATCTTCCATTTTCCAGGCTTGGGTGATTGGAAGTTTTTAGGTTCGCCAGACGCTTTAGACGCGAATGCGGGTGTGCTGAACGCGAGACCGAATACAAGCATCAAGGCGGTTCGTATCATGACGGGCTGGACTCCTCTGTGTTTTCTCAGAATCGACGAGGTTCACATTCTCAAATCATGAACCGACCTTTGTCCATTGACGGAAGTAGGTATGGCGCCACGCGACGACTTGAGAAGTTGCGCAGGAAAGGTCATCCTTAAGGAGGAATCGTTTCTGAACCTGATGCCGGGTCGATCCCGGAAGAACGTTGTGCCGTAAACATGTCCGACCGTGCCGCTGCAAACGAAAAAAAGACACGCGCTCTTTCTCTCGATTTTGATTTCGAGTTCGAAAAAGAGCTTGGGCGCAAACTCCCTGAAATGGTGACTCTCACAAGGCTTGTACGCTCGTTGGCGCAAGTTGGTTCTGGACGAGAGAGTTGCAACACGCGGATCAATGTCGAAGCGACGGTCGCATGGAAGGGGCGGACGTTCCCGCTGATTTCAATCGTCATGGGAAGCGAAGATCCGGAGGCGCCGACTCTTGGCATCTTCGGTGGTGTGCACGGGCTTGAGCGTATCGGATCGGATGTCGTGCTCTCTTGGATTCAATCGCTATCGGAAACGGTGGAGTGGGATGAGTCTTTGCGCGAACGCATGAAACGTTCGCGTCTCGTGTTCATGCCGATCGTGAATCCGGTCGGGATATTCGAGATGCAGCGATCCAACGGTAACGGCGTCGATTTGATGCGAAACTCTCCGATTCGCGCCGAAGAGCCGCCGGTGTTTTTACTTGGCGGTCAGCATATATCGAATCGCCTGCCATGGTATTCGCCGTACATCAATCGCGCGGATGAAATGGAAGTCGAGTCGCTCGCGCTTTGCCGCTTGGTTGAGCGTGAGATGTTTAAGTCAAAACACGCGGTGACCGTTGATGTTCACTCGGGTTTCGGTTCGGTCGATCGTTTTTGGTTTCCGTGGGCGAAGTCAAAACGCCCGCCGCCGCATATCGAGGAAATCACCGCTCTAAAACGTCTTTTCGATCGCAGTCATCCGAATCATGTTTATCAAATCGAACCGCAGGCGAAGAGCTATACGACGCACGGTGATTTGTGGGACTGGCTCTACGATCGGCACATGGAACGACCGTCGAAAGAAGGCGTCTATATTCCGTTCACGCTTGAGCTTGGAAGCTGGTTATGGCTTCGAAAAAATCCGCGCCAAGTCTTTTCTGCGCTCGGTGCATTTAATCCAATTCAACCGCATCGGTTTAAGCGAATTTTACGGCGTCATATGACTCTTTTTGATTTTTTGCATCGCGCGGTTGTAAGCCCTAAAGCATGGACGGAGTTGAGTGAGCTTGAGCGGGCGCAACTGCGCCGACGCGCGAGCGATCTTTGGTACGAGTGATGGTTCAACACGCGATCATTCGCCGCACGCCAGACGCACGCCAGACGAAGATGACCGCCGGCAGAACTGATGACCGGCAGAAATATGTACCAGCAGTGAGGAAGGAAGCAGCGTGACCGAAATTTCGACGGATTCATCGGTAGGGACAGCCGGTATGAAAGGCGTGCATCAGTTGGTGCTCTTGCGTGGACTCGCGCGCGAATCGCGACACTGGGGTTCGTTCATTCAAGATCTCGAAAAATCGTACGCGGAACAGGGGATCACATGCCGTATCGAGACAATCGATTTTCCTGGCTGTGGTCGACATTCCGAAATGCTCGCGATGCCGTCGATTGCGCAGATGACGGAGTTTGCGCGCGAGAAGATGAAAGATATTTTGGTTAAAGAGACGGAGCTCGGCCTGGCTCCGGCGACGCATCGAAGGCTTGTCGCCATCAGTCTTGGCGGAATGGTCGCTGCGGACTGGGTCTCGCGCTTTCCCTCGGATTTTCATTCTCTGGTTCTCATCAATTCTTCATTCCGTGGACTCTCCAAAGCGCATGATCGCCTGCGATGGGAGTCGTGGTGGCGTTTGCCGGCATTTTTTGCCAACCGCACGGTCGAAAAACGCGAGGCCGGGATTCTCGATTGGGTTTCGAATAGAGCGGATCGTCGTCGTGAGGTGCTTGCCGATTGGGTGAAGATCCAACATTCGCGTCCGGTCTCGGTGTTCAATATCAGCGTTCAATTGGCCGCCGCCGCTCGTTTTAAAGCACCTGAGAAGATTCCCGTCCCACTTTTGGTGCTTGCGAGTCGTCAAGATCGCATGGTTGATCCGGCGTGCTCCAAGGCGATCGCGGAAAAATATCTTCAAAACGGTGAAGGGATATTATTTCACCCGACCGCGGGTCATGATCTCACTCTTGACGCGGGCGCGTGGGTAGGGAACATGATTGCCGAATGGCAAACTCAGCAATCCTCCCAAAAAGAAGCTTCGGTCTAAAACCTTTCGCTCTGCGCGGTGCTTTGGCCGTGTTGACGGTTGTCGCTGCGCAAGCAGGTGGCGTGTCGGCTCATGCGCAATCATCTGGAGCCCCTAAGCCGGGACCGACGCCCCAGGCATTTTTGCTAGATGGCGCGAGTCTTCAGACGACGACAATTCAAAATGTCGTTTCGGGAGTCAAGGCGGGTGAAGTTCTGGTTCTCGCCGAAGAGCATGGAAACCCGCTTCATTATGCGAATCAGAAAGCCGCGTTGGCGGCACTCGCGGCGACCGGACGCTGTACGGTTAGCGTGGGGCTTGAGTTCTTGAGTTGGACTGTTCAAGACGCGACAAGCGCCTACTTTGACGGGCTGATCTCGGAACAGGAGTTTTTGAGCCGAGCGAATTGGGGAGGAAACCCCTTTGTCGATTATCGTGATCAAGCCTTGTTTCCCAAGACGACAGGAGGCCGTTTGATCGGTGTGAACTCGACACGCACTCTTTCGAGCGCGATCGCCAAAAAAGGTGTCGATGGCCTTTCGGCAGAGGAGCAAGCAGAGCTTCCGCCGCATTTCACAGTCGGGAGTGCTCACTACCGCGAGCGCTTTGATGCGATCATGGGTGGACACGGCGGCGGTCCTGCCATGGATCGTTACTTCGCGGCACAAAGCGTGTGGGACGACACGATGGCGTGGCAGGCGAAGACCTTCCTCGATTTGAATCCGACTCATTGCCTTGCGATCATTGTCGGCGACTTCCATGCGGCTTGGGGCGGTGGACTGCCGGATCGTTTGAAGGCACGAGGTGTCGCGGTCACGACGATCTCGCAGATGGAAATCAGACACCATTCCCAAGAAACTTTGAAAGAGGCTGTTGGCCCGCACCCTGTGTATGGTGTTCGCGGCGATGCGATTTGGTTGAGTCTCACCCCTTAAAGACCGTAAATATTTTATAGATGCGCATAGCGTAAAGTGACGATTTTCGGCCATTTCCGGTGGCGAAGAGTCATTTTACGTCTTCTTTTGTCAGCGATTGCCTCCCTCTCGGCCCTCGGCTAGCTTTCTTTCCCGATACTAGGGGTATGAATTGCCCTTTTATTGCAACACTACGAAGCCG
>JAVFAU010000106.1:0-6518 GCA_034002335.1 Bdellovibrionales bacterium
CTGCGCGAGTTCACTTTCAAAAGCCGCTGTTTCGGCATGGCCGCCGGATGCCTCGATCGCGGGCGACGAAACGTTCTCCGAAACACTTGGCGAAATAAAGAAGCGATTTGAAAGCTCGCGAGCCATCTCGGCGTTCTGCGCGTCCTTGTCTTTCCAAGCCGCGTCCTTCCACGCCACGGCCTCGGAACCCGAGCCACCAAGACGAGATCCGACTCCACGCAATGAATCGCGTTCTGAGGCCAGTGTGGCCGCACGATTCGCTGTTTCACCGATCTTAGCTTTTCGAAGAGACGACACGCCCTCGGGACGTCCAAATGAAGGCGTTCCCGGGCGAACCGGTGATGCCTCCTTAGGATCAACAGGCTTTGCGCGTGAGGAACTCGGAAGAATACCACTGATCTTTTCCATACCAACCTCCTGTCGGTTTGAAACTGTTCAGTTACCTATCGGCTCATTTCGAGACGAATAAAGACCAGAAAGAAAAACCAGTCAGAACCCAGACCGACGTCTAGAGCGACTTGTCCGCTCCAGCCGTCTTCTCGGATGGTACCGATTCTGCGGCCTTATCTCCAACTCCCGGAGCCAACCGAATACCAAGCTCGATCAGCTGATCGCGCGAAACCGTGTTCGGAGCTTCCGACATGAGATCGGTCGCTTTCGCCGTTTTTGGAAAGGCGATGACGTCGCGAATCGCATCCGTTCGGCATAGAATCATCGTGAGGCGATCAACACCCCAAGCGATCCCCGCGTGCGGAGGGGTTCCATAGGTGAGAGCTTCCATAAAGAAGCCAAATTTCTCTTTGGCTTCTTCCAAAGACAGACCAAGCGCCTTGAACATCGAAGCTTGAAGATCACCGCGGTGAATACGGACGGAACCACCACCGACTTCGTGACCGTTGCAAACAAGGTCATACGCTTTCGCGAGAATCTCGCCGTAACGCTTTTCTTCTCCGTTTTTCAGAATCTCCATGTGCTGATTCTGTGGCGATGTAAACGGATGGTGACGAGCCGCCCAGCGCCCGCCCTCGGCGTCGTATTCGAAGAGAGGGAAATCAACGACCCACAAGAACTTATCCTGTGATTCGTCGATCAGCTTCAACTCGCGACCGAAATGAAGACGAAGCGCCGAAAGTGCGGCGCACGAAACGTCGAACGTATCGGCCACGATCAGCGACAACCCCTTGCCCGAAGGACAGAGCGTTTTGTGCAGGTTCTTCACCACGTCCTCAGGCAACGCCTTGCTCACAGCCGACGTAAGCGTGCCGCCGACATCGCCTTTGATCCAAACAAGTCCCTTGGCTCCGGATTTTTTCGCCAGGTCCACGAGTTTGTCGATTTGAGCGCGCGACATCTCTCCCGCTTGCTCGATACCGAGTCCCTTGATAACGCCGTTCTTCGCTAGAACGTCGTCGAAAACCTTAAAGCCAGTTCCCGTCGCAAGCTTCGTTAGATCCGTCAGCTCGAGACCAAAACGGGTGTCCGGCTTGTCGCAGCCGTAACGATTCATCGCGTCCGCAAACGTCATGCGAGGAATCGGGCCGATCTCGACGCCGCGGAATTTCTTCCACAACACTTGCGCCATTTTTTCGTTGATCGCGATGATGTCGTCTTGGTCGACGAAGCTCATCTCGATATCGATTTGCGAAAACTCCGGCTGACGATCGGCGCGCAAGTCTTCGTCACGGAAACAGCGCGCGATTTGGAAATAGCGATCCATACCGCCGATCATGAGAAGCTGCTTCAAAGTTTGTGGTGACTGCGGGAGCGCGTAGAAAGTTCCCTGATTCACCCGCGAAGGGACCAAGTAGTCACGCGCACCCTCTGGCGTGGACTTGTAAAGAATCGGAGTTTCGACTTCGACAAAGCCATCATCAGAAAGATAATTGCGAACCGTGCGCACGATTTCGTGACGAGTTCGCAAATAGCCGTTCAAGCGCTGGGAGCGAATGTCGAGATAGCGATATTTCAAACGCAAGTTCTCGCCGACGCTTTCATCGTTCACCTGAAACGGCGGCGTCTTCGCTTCGCTTAAAATCTCAAGCTCAAGCGCTTCGACTTCGACTTCACCCGTTGTGATTTTTTTATTCGTCATGCCTTCGGGGCGTTTTCGAACGATGCCGCGAATGCCGACGACAAACTCACCGCGCAAATCTTTGGCCAAAGACATCTCGCTCTTGCTTGGATCGAGCACAACCTGAACGATGCCCTCACGATCGCGAATATCTACAAAAACAAGTCCACCGTGATCACGTCGCCCATCGATCCACCCCATCAAGACGACCGTTTGACCGGCGTGCTCGGCACGAAGAAAACCTGCGTAATGGGAACGTTTTAGCTCAGAAACAAACTTCATAGCGTGACCTTCTCGTAACCATCTAGTGCTATTGACCTTCTCTAGGAAGCGAGAGGCTCAAGACTAGCGTCGGTTTCAAAAAAAGCCAATCTTGAAAAGGAGTTAGATCGGAAGTAGTATAAGCCAGCATAACGTAGAGCATCAACTTGACCGGAGACGAATCATGCCCAAGTTCAAAGTGGAATCAAATACAGGTTTAAATCAAACGGACGCTTATACCCGGATCAAGAGCATGCTGGAAAACGACCAGGATCTAAAAAAAATGGACTCAAGCTGCACGTTCAGTTTCAACGATGCCAAACAAACAGGTTTGGCCAAGGGATCGAAGTTCACGGCGGACCTCAAGGTCACGGCCGTCGGCGCAGGCTCAAACGTCACGATCGAAGTCGATCTGCCTTTGATGCTGACGCCCGTAAAAGGCATCGTTCAGTCCACACTGGAGAAAAAACTCCAGAAGGCGCTCGCATAACCAACCCGATCTCGCGGGTGAGCAAAGGCGCATGGCAAAAAAGAAACCGGGTCCAATAAAAAAACCGACAAAAAAAACGGCGACCGACGAGGCGAAATCGGTCGAAGTGGAAATCGTTGACGTCGGCTCCCAAGACTCCGCGCACCCCGTGCGCGGCCCTCTTAAAACCGTTGGACGCCCGCTCCCGTCCGAGCGCAAGCGTCCGAGCGAAGATCTCATGGATCATCTCGAGCCGACGGACGACGATAACACGCTCGAAGATGCGCTTCAGGACAACTCGGAATACCGCGATCAACTGACGCCCGATGGTATCGCTCGCGATGCCGCCGATTGGGAAGACCGCGGCTGGGTTCCTGGCAATACCGAACTTCTCGACAACACTGACGACGTGGAAACCGACGCCGCCGCTCGCGCGGACGATCTCATCGAAGCCAACGTCAAACGCGCGACCCAAGGCACGGCCGAAACCGGTCTCGTTTCGTCCGCGGACCCCATCGCCCAGTACATGGCGGAAGTTCGAAAGTATCCGCTTCTGACGCGAGAACAAGAGCGCGCATTGGCCGTTCATTACCGAGAGACCGGCGACAAGCGCGCGGCCGAAGCACTCGTCACCAGCAACCTTCGTTTTGTCGTAAAAATCGCAGCCGAATATTCCAAGTTCGGCGCTCGCTTGATCGATCTCGTGCAAGAAGGCAACGTCGGCCTCATGCACGCCGTTCGCGAATTCAACCCCTATAAGGGCGTGCGGCTTATCACTTACGCCGTTTGGTGGATTCGCGGTTACATTCAAGACTACCTGATGCGCCAGTACTCGATGGTGCGAATCGGCACGACACAATCGCAGAGAAAACTTTTTTATCGCCTACAAAAAGAAAAAGAACTGCTCGAGTCGATGGGCGAAGAGCCCAGCGTCAAGCTTCTCTCGTCTCGTCTCGGCGTCAGCGAATCCGACGTCGAAACCATGACTCAGAGAATGCAAGGGCGCGACGTTTCACTGCAAACGACGGTCGATGAAAGTGGGCAGACGACTCTTCTTGATTTCGAAGCCTCCGACGAAACCCCGGTCGATGAACGGCTCGGCAACCAAGAAATGCTCTCGATTCTTCACGAAGGCCTCGAAGATCTTCGCGGCTCTTTAAACGAACGCGAGCGCGAACTCCTCGAGGATCGTCTTCTCGCGGATGAGCCGATGACTCTTCAGGAAATCGGGGAAAAGTACGGCGTCACGCGTGAAGCCGTCAGACAAATGGAAAACCGCCTGATGACCAAGATCCGAAAGATCCTGGAAGAGCGTCTTTCGACTCAGCGCCGTTAACTCGCCTCGCCGTTTTGCTCTTTAAAGAACGCCGTCAACTTCTGTCGCAAACGACTGATCGCCTGGGCGTGAAGCTGCGACACGCGACTCTCGGTCACGCGCAGAACCTTGCCGATCTCTTTTAGGTTGAGATCCTCGTAGTAGTAAAGCGAGAGCACCAGACGCTGACGCTCGGGCAACTCTTCGATCGCGCCTGTAATGACGTCTTTCACCGACTTCAAGTTCAGCTGGATAAAAGGGTTGGCGACCTTCACGTCTTCAAGAAGCGACATCAGCGATTTTTTATCGACGTTCGAGAACGACGCGATTTCGTCGATGGAAAGAACCGAAACCGGACGAACTTGATTCACGAGCTCAAAGAACTCTTCAAGCGTCATATTGAGTTTGGCCGCGACCTCTTCATCACTCGCCTGGCGACCGAGTTCGGCCTCCAGATCGGCGACCGTCTTATCGAGAAGTTTGGCCTTATCGCGAACCGAGCGCGGCACCCAGTCCTGAGCACGCAACTCATCGAGAATCGCGCCGCGAATACGAAACTCCGCGTAAGTTTTAAATTTATTGTCCCGTGTGGGATCGTATTTTTCGATCGCGTCCATGAGACCGATCACGCCGCTTGAAATCAAATCGTCGAGTTCGATATTCGAAGGCAGGCGAACCGCAATCTTTTGAGCCACGAACTTAATGAGCGGAGTGTATTCGCGGATAAGCTCTTCACGCTCTTTCGGATTCAAGCGTGTTGGCTCTTCCTTGTACTTTTTAAGTAAGGAGCTGTTTTGCATTCGTTCCCTCTTTGATCCCTTCAAGCAACTCTTTAAGGTTAACCTTTTCGGCGGGCCCTTAGAAGTCCTGACTCTTTCATGCCAGACCTCTGTTTTCACCCCGACCTAAGTTCAGGATCGCTTTAAGCGGCGCCTATCAACTGTCTCCAGAAAAACTGTAAACTTCCTTTACACTCGACTTCGCTCATCATCTCTTGAGCGTTCTCAAGAAGCGCATCGGCCAGGGTCGAAATCGCCCGTGCCGATTCGGCCTGAGGGATCGCTCGGCAGATAACTTGCTGCCCGCGCGTGCACTGGCGCAAGTGAGGGTCTGACGGAATTGAGCCGCGGTAAGATAAAGTCACGGGTAAGAATTGAGCCGCGACCGTTTGCAGGCGCTCAAACACGCGACGCCCGTCGGCTTCGTCACGCACCTGATTGCAGACCACCGAGAATTTCGATTCCCGCTGGCGCTGGTGCAAAACTTTGATCAGCGCGTACGCGTCGGTCAATGACGACGGGTCTGGCGTGAGCGTCACAACGATTTCTTGAGCCGCGGAGTTAAGATAAAGCACATTGTCCGCGATGCCGGGAGCCGTATCGATGAGCATGATATCGTAGATCGTTCCGAGATCGCTGACCTGATCGAGCAGAACTTGCTTCGCGTGAATCGGGAGTTTTTGAAGCTCGAACAGACCCGTACCGCCCGGAATAAGTGTCAACGACGGCGAGACGTGGACAAGAATATCCTTCAACTCGACTTCGCCCGATAGAACGTTTGCGACCGAATACTTCGGTTTTACTTGAAACATGATATCGAGGTTCGCCATCCCTAAATCACCGTCGAACATCAAAACACGTTGGCCTCGTTTGTCGAACTCGGCTGCGAGATTCGCCACAATCGTGCTTTTACCGACGCCCCCTTTTCCTGAGGTGATCGAAATCACGCGTGTGGATCGTCCGGTCAAATCTGAAGAAAACGTCTTAGCACCAAAACCCATCTTATTTCTCCGTCGTGCGCTTGAGGCTGCTGAGTTTGAAAAGTAAATCGAGAACCCGCTCTTTGGTGGCGAGTTCAAAGTCTTCGGGAACGCGAGGCCCCGTTCCGAACGAATGAAGCGGCAACCCGGAGCGAAGCTGAACTGTCGCGATCACTCCGTGCTGCACACTTAAATCCAAAGCCGTGAACACAAGGTCCGTTGGTTGCACGATACGGTAACGACGTACCGCCTCGAGCGCGTCCGACTCTTTCATAGCCGACGAAAGGCAAAGGTGAACCTGCGCGGCTTCCGAGTTCGGCGGCATCAAAGAACGGATTCTTTGAATCTCGTCCATATCAAGCAACGACATCCCGGGGCTATCGACCAGAATATGATCGACGTTCTGAAGCTGAGACTCGAGCCATGCCCATTCCGACTTGTCGCGAATCACCGCAAACGGAACATTGAGAATTTGACAGTAGATCTTGAGCTGATCCACAGCGCCTACTTTTGTCGTGTCTGTCGAAACAATCGCGATGCGTTTTTTGTCGCGAATCACAAGCTGTGCCGCCGTCTTTACGAGATGCGAAGTTTTTCCGCTTCCCATCGGACCGACAAAGACATGCATCTTTCCGGAAAGAGG
>JAVFAU010000107.1:0-6488 GCA_034002335.1 Bdellovibrionales bacterium
CGTGCCCTTGTCAAACTCTTCGCCGCGCTTCCGAAGGCGAACGCCATTGAGGATTACGAACGCCTCGCCGAGATCATCCTAACTCCGTAAATCCGGCCTGACCAAAAGAGTCAATGGGGCGCTTACGAGCGAAGACGCGAGAAGGGCAAAATTGCGAAGCTCGGCGCGACTGAACTGAGTGTGGACTTTTTTGTCCGGATCGTTCTTCTCTCCGAAAAATGTGGCCGACATGAGAGGGGAGTTCATGCGTAGCCACCAATAGTAGGCATATTTACCCTCGATGCTATCGGTCTTTCTATAGTAAGCGTCATAAAGACAAGGCACATTCTTGCATGCCGCATGGGAAGGGTGCGGGGTCATGCCTTTCGACTCATCTCGAAACTTACCAAGGAGAAGCGTCGAGATCTGAAGTGGGTCAGTCATCGCTATTTGCGTGTATTGTTTAACCTTCTGTTGTTCGGCGATTCGAATTTTTTCACCGAAGTCGCTGAAAAGCTCTTCTTCGCTCATGCAGAGATCTGAGTTGAGGAAGGAGA
Source organism: Bdellovibrionales bacterium (assembly GCA_034002335.1). Classification (GTDB taxonomy): domain Bacteria; phylum Bdellovibrionota; class Bdellovibrionia; order Bdellovibrionales; family JAMPXM01. The sequence continues at coordinate 537 of JAVFAU010000107.1, forward strand.
AACCAAGACCGGTTGAGGCCAATTGAGAGGACTGTTGTTGGTCTTTTTCCCATCGAACAAGGCTTGATAGTTGGTTTTTCGAATGTGTGCATGAACAGCTGGTCAAAAAAAGACTGCCGCCCATGGCAAGGACACAGATAAGGAAAAAGGCTTTATTTCTCAACACGGACGAACTCCATCACGCGAACGACGGTTTCGCGGTTAAGATCATAAACGATTGAGACAGATGTTTTTGCGTTCGTGATTTCGAGAAGCTGTTCGGCATGTGTTCCGGGGAGGCGTTGATAAAGCTTGGGATCGACGGCCCACAGGCGTTGCCAATAGTTGAGATTGCGCTCTTCCCGAGAGGGAGTCCGATAGGCCCCTTGGACAACACGATGACCAGGTTCGCCGTTTCCGAGTTGAAACGAAACAGGTTCGTCGCCTTGATAGATCATGGTTTCGGAAGATCCGTTTGCAAACTTCTGTGCGGGGTCGCCTTTAAGAGAGAGCAGTTCGGTTTCCGTTGTTTTTCCAAGTCGAACCTCAGAAGGGCCTCGAGCGCATGAAACTGAAAACACCAGCGAACCGATGAGAAGCATCGAGAACGCGCCGAAGAAGGCTTCCGTAGAAGATGAAATCCTGGGTAGGAATCTTGAGTTCATAGTCAATATATCGGGAATTGGCGCATTTGGCAGGAGGCGAGCTCTTGTTCAAGTTGACTTCCGAGGGGTGCCTAGTCGATTTTCCCATCGACGAAAGGCTTATAGGCGGAGGGCTAGATGCTCATATTTCAGTGGAAAGACATTTCGGGTCGGGGTCGCGGTTTAACTTTTGATGACGTGCTTCTCATGCCGAGTCGTTCGGACGTGCGCTCGCGCCGGGACCCTAACCTGAAAACCAAGCTGACAAAAAACATCGAACTCGAAATTCCGTTGATGAGCGCCAACATGGACACGGTCACAGAGGCGCCGATGGCGATCGCGATGGCTCAAGAGGGCGGCTTTGGTCCTATTCATCGTTTCATGACGGTCGAGGATCAGGTTCAGCATGTGCGGCAGGTTGTGGACGCTGGAGTGACGATCGTCGGAGCCAGTGTCGGAGTTGGAGAGGAATCGCGCGCGCGTGCGGAGGCTTTAGTGAAAGCCGGCGTAAACGTGATGGTGGTCGATATTGCTCACGGTCATTCGATTCAGATGCTCGAAACGATCAAGTGGTTGAAAGACCGCTTTTCCGGTCTGCAAGTGATCGGCGGGAATGTCGCGATGCCCGAAGCGGCTCGCGAGCTGGCTGAGACTGGCGCGGACGCGGTGAAGGTCGGCATCGGACCGGGTTCGATGTGTACGACTCGCATTATCACGGGTTGTGGTGTGCCTCAGTTAACGGCGATTGCGATGTGCACGGAAGCGTTGGAGGGAACCGGAGTTCCTATTATCGGCGATGGTGGTCTAAGAACATCTGGAGATATCGTGAAGGCCTTATCTGCGGGTGCGAGCACGGTCATGCTGGGGTCGATGCTTTCCGGATGTATCGAGACTCCGGGAGAAATCAAAGGTGGGCACAAGCAGTACCGTGGGATGGCTTCGAAGGCGGCTCAGGTTTCTTGGCGCGGCGGGGTTCCAGAGGGAATGGCGGCGGAGGGCGAAAGTCGTCTTGTCGGAATCAAGGGACATGTTCGTGATGTCGTGCTTGAAATCTGCGGAGGTATCCGCAGTGGGATGAGCTACTTGAACGCGACTGCGGTCAGCGAAGTGCGCGAAAAAGCTCGCTTCATGGAAATGTCGGCGGCAGGCGCTCAAGAGTCGGTTGCGCACGGACTGCGACTCTAGGTTTTCCAGGCTCGCTTTTGATAGATGATGCGATCGAGATAAAAGTGAGCCAGGTTGAAGAACATAAAGAAACTCGCGATGAGGGCACCGGCAAAATACAGAAGTGCCGGTTGATTCCCGAGGTTGTAGATAAAACTGTCGCCACTGATTCGAATATTATAAATAAACGGTATGCTGTGTAGGCGAGATTTCAAGATACTGAGTGTGAACAAGAAGGCCATAGCGCTGATGAGGTAAAACGTTTTGCGTGTGCGAAGGCTTTTTTCGGCTCGCTCTTGGTTTGTTTTGTCGCGTGAGTAGAGCCAGCTGATAAGAAAGATCTCCTGAAACCAATGGGTTCCTGCAACCGACAGCACGTAAAACACTCCGGGTTCGACCCAAACCAAGTAAGCTTGAACGTAGAGAGAGGTGTAGGCCAGCACCAATGGAGTTCGAAAACTCTTCGTCAAAAACAGTAAGGCGCAGGTTGTGATTCCAAGAACGACGACTAGCACAGTCAGTGGTTTTACGATGGGGTCGATGAATTGTAGAGGGTCGAGATAGTGCCTGAAAAAAGAGGAATGTCGCCCGGCCGAGAAGAGCATGACCAAAGGAAAAATGTATCCAACGATGATGGCTGACCAATAGTCGAATTGCCGCGAAAACTTACGAAGCGTATCGCTTTTGATGCGGTAGATTTGGAGGATGCCAAAATGTTGCATGCCAAAGTGCCATCCATTCCAGAAAACCCAAGTTGCACCGATCAAAGCAAGCGGTATGTATGACAATTCGTTTCGCCATTCCGACCCGTCCAGAACGAAAAAGAGGAATGAGGACAAGCTGAACATCGTGACGCAGAAGACGGCGATCAAGACGAGTTTTCGACCGATGCGTGGATCGATGACAGCCGCTCGATTGCGTTCATTTGAAGAGAAGAGCAAAAGCACAAGGGGTGCGAGCAAGTGCCCGCCTGATAACAGAAGTGTTACGACAATAACGGCAACTCGTTTAAAGGTGTCTTCTGCGGATGGTAGGTAAAAGTACATGATCGCAGACAGCATCAGCATGCCGTACATGAGGATGAGATCGGCGAGCGGCCCCAAGATCCAGCGGGACTTTGTTGTTTCGGTATTGCGCAAAGAGCTTGCTTGGGGAGATCTCATCTCCCCAAGGGTACCTCAGCATGAGGTACCGATTCTAGTTTTTTTAAGGATTGAACTTCGGGCTCAGCACCTGAGACTGGTGATCTTGAGCCGAGCTGCCAGTGACAGGCTTTCCCGATGGATAGAGCAACAAGAGTGAGCTTGAGCCATGTCCTTTGGTGAAGGAAATTTCTGCCTCAGAGTTGGATGGAACGCGTACGACTTCTGGCAGATCGACAAAGCTCTGTCCCATTTTGGCAATATCCAACTTGTGCCATTTTTTAGGGTCCTTCGAGAGGAAGTCGTCGGGTTCGATCGCCGAACCCGTTTGCGCGCTGGTCGCAATACGAATTGCGAGCGTTCCGTTTGGTTTCAAGCGCAAGGCGGAAACGGGCGTTTCGAGAATCGAGACAGTTGAGTTTTCAAATGCGAGCATCGGAGCGAGGGCTTCGAGTGCCGGCAAGAAACTCAAGGTTGGAGCGGGCTCTTTTGATTCCGGATCTCTTGTAAGAACGGCGGTTTCGTAGGCTTTGCGAATTTTCTTGGCCATCTTTGCGTCGATCAGAAGGCTTGCGTACTCACGGCTTGTCAAAGGAGGAAGGCCGTTTTGTCGAAGTCCGGCAAGCTCTTGATCCGGTTCATGATCGCCGTCGCTGTCGATTAAAACCGAGATTTCGCAAAGATCCCAAGTCGTCATGGGCTCATAAATTTTGACCGCAATCTGAAGAGTCGGAACGCCCTTCTTGTCGATCAGGCGGTAACCGCTCGCGGCAAGGTCGCAAATCTTGGAACGGAATGGGTCAAGGGTCGGATCTTCTTTTCTTGGGCTGCGAGCGATGAGGTTAAATGGATACGCTTCGCCTTCGTGCAAACCGCGGTTTTGCAATGTGAGGTCGGCGACGGCCCCGAAGCTGTTCGTGTTTGAAGTCGAGCGTACGAGAAGCCCGGTCGCTCTCAGCTGCGATACGGTTTTAATAACGGCAAGAACGGGCACATTGTGCGTATGGCCGCTTTCGTCTGAAAGGGTGACGTAGCCACTGACTTCAGCCGTGTCCTTCGGCAGATTTGCAAACGCGACACTGAGTCTAAGATCAAGCGTGCGTGACTCTCCTGGAGGCAATGTGATGGGTTGTACCGAAGCGAGTGTGAGGCCAGGAGTCGCGCCGTTGAGGGATGTGCTCAAAGTTTTCGTTTCACTTGAAATATTTCGAACGACGACCTTTTTAAGAACCGTCTTCTGGGACTCAAGCGTCATTTCTCCTATCGAAATTGAAGCCGGCACGGTGACCAGTGATGCGTTGAGCGCTCCCTCTATTTGAATGAGGCCTGCGCCTTGTCGGCTCAAAGGATAAGGTTTTAGAGTTTGAGCGGAGCTCAAAAGTTGTAGAGTTTGAGCGGAGCTCAAAACGAGAGACTTCAACTCATCGGAATTGAGCGACGAGTGAGCTTGTTTCAAGAGTGCGACGGCGCCCGCCACATGGGGTGCCGCCATGGAGGTGCCCGATGTCTGCGTACCGAGCGCTCCGGCTCCGAATTTCGCGGAGATAATTTTTGAACCAGGAGCGGAGATCTCGGGTTTAAAATGACCATCGATGGATCGGGGGCCTTTTGAAGAGAACGTCGCCATCGTGCCGATAAGCTCTGGCTTTTCAATCATGTGCGGTGAGGTCATATCTGCGATGACGGGTGCGGTTTCTTGCGCGGCCTTAATTTGGTTGGCCAGTTCAAGAGAGATCATGACGGCAGGGATGCTGTAGGGCTCGTCTTTTGTTCCGGCACCGCCCATCGTGGTAGGGGCGCCCGGCTGGTTGTTTGCTACGATAACGCCGATGCTTCCGGCTTTGAACGCGCGACCGACCTTCTCTGCGAAGCCGACTTGTCCGCGGTCGATGAATGCGATTTTACCGGCGAGTTTACTGTTGAGTTCGTCGGAAAAGTCCTCTGCGGCGAGTCCTGCGTAGACAAGCTCCGCGACGATAGGGCCTTCGTCGGCCGCGACTTTAAGTGGTTTGGTAAAGCTGCCTTCGATGGCTTCGGTGTGTATGGCGGCTTGGCCCTGCATGGAAATCTGGATCGAGCGGAACTTCCAGTTCTGTTCCATTTCGTCGACCATCGCAGCAACGGAAAGGGCTTCGTCCGTGGCGCTGGGTGACCCTACGATGTAGGGGAGATCACCGTTATTGCCGGCAGCGGCGACGACGGCCGTGCCTCCGTTTGAGAGGTTTCGAATAGCCTCGCTGTATAGAATATGATCGCTACCGTAGCCGGAACCGAGGGAGAGGTTCACGACATCAAGCTGATCGCCGAGATCGCCGTCTGAGTTGGGGTCAGCCGCATACTCGAGCGCGGCTATGACCACAGCATCCATCGTCGAGCCATTGGCGCCGAAAACTTTGAGCGCGTGCAGGTCGGCCTCGGGCGCAACGCCATCATAGGTATTTACGCCGTCACCGATACCAGCAACGGTTCCCGCGACATGGGAGCCATGGCCGCCTTCATCAATCGGGTTGGCATCCATTTTTGGAATACGCAGTCTGAAGTTGACGGAGCCCGAGTTGTACTCGGTTCCAACGAAATCGACGCCGCCTACGACTTTCCCGTTTGGAAAGGAAGACGTCGGTTGGCTTGGATCTATAGCTTTGAACGCTTGCGCCGTTCCGGCTCCGCCGAACATGGCGTGTGTGAAGTCGATGCCGGTATCGATGATCCCGACCGACATACCTTTGCCACGCAAGCCGCGCTGATGAGCGGCCTCGGCTCCGAAAAATTCCACGGATGTACGAAGTTTCGCTCCGGCTTGCTTTTGTTTTTTAGGAATGAAGTCTTCTTGGAAGGGAAGAGACGGACGATCGAACGAACCTGAACGTTCGATTTCATCGAGGTGCGCGATTTTTCCGATGTCTCCGATAAGACTCTGAGGCGCGGAGACGGCTAAGCCGTTGATCACCATTCGGTATCGATAAATGACCTGTATGTCGGGCGAGAGAGCATGAAGTTTTTTTAGTACTTCGTCGTGTTCGTCC
>JAVFAU010000108.1:0-6437 GCA_034002335.1 Bdellovibrionales bacterium
CTTCTGGATCTTTGATGGAAAGATCAAAGGCTTGAACGAATGGGCGACGGCCGTAAAAGCTGAAAAAGCGGATTACGACACTCCTGTTGAAGGACTTCAGGCTCCTGATGCGGAAACACTCGTCGTTAAGCTGACAAGCGTTTACCACCAACTCAACTATGTTTTGGCGATGCCTTTCGCGGCTGTTGTTCCGCGTGAAGCTGTCGACAAATACGGCAAAGAGTTCCTCAACAACCCAGTCGGCACAGGCCCGTTCGTCCTCGAAAAGTCTTCTGATTGGGTACGCAACTCGAAGATCACCCTCAAAAAGAATCCGACATATCGTCAAGACACGTTCCCGGCAGAAGGCATGCCTGGCGACGCGGAAAAAGGCCTTCTCGCAGATGCGGGTAAGCAGCTTCCTCTTGTCGACAAACTCGTCTTCAACGAAATCGTCGAAGATCAACCGCGTTGGCAGAATGGCCTAAAAGGCAACTTCGACTGGTTCGAAATTCCGAAAGACAACTTCGCAAGCGCCGTTGAAAAAGAAGATCCAAAAAAGATCGCATCCGCTCTTGCGGCAAAAGCCATGACTCTCGACATCACGCCAGCCCTTGATGTTTCGTACATCGGCTTCAACATGGTTGATCCCGTACTCGGCAAGAACAAGCTTCTTCGCCAAGCCATCTCGCAAGCCTTCGACTCGAAGACATACATCGCGAAGTTCTTGAACGACCGCGGTATCCCGGCTCAAGGCCCGGTGCCTCCTGGAATCGACAGCTACGACGAGAACTACAAGAACCCGAACGCGCAGCATGACATCGCCAAAGCGAAGGAGCTTCTCGCTCAAGCTGGCTTCCCTGAAGGCAAAGGTCTTCCGGAGTTCACATACGAAGGCCTTTCGGATGCGACCGCTCGCCAAGGCGCCGAATACTTCACACAAGCCATGGCCGCAATCGGCATCAAAGTCCGCATCAGCTCAAACACATGGCCGCAATTCCAAGAGAAGATCAAAGGCCAAAAGGCTCAGATTTTCGGCATCGCGTGGGGCGCCGACTACCCAGACGCTCAGAACTTCTTCCAGTTGTTCTATTCGAAAAACAAAACGCCGGGACCAAACGACACTTCGTTTGATAACGCTGAGTTCGACCGCGCTTATGAGGCCGCTCTCAAGCTTCCTCCAGGAGCGGAACGCACGAAGCTTTATCAAAAAATGCGTGATGTCGTAGCCGAAGAGTCGCCTTGGCTTTTCAACGCTCACCGCTTGAACTACAAAGTCATTCATGGCTGGGTCGGCAACTTCAAGTGGTCGGAAGTCGGATACGACTATCCCAAGTACATTCGAATCGACGCGAAAAAACGCGCTCAGCTCGGTCAGGCTCTGTAAGCAAACCCACAAAACAGATCCGCCTGTAAAATTTCACGGAAGGCTCGAGGATGACTCGGGCCTTTTTTCTTTTCAAACCCACCTCAGCAGTTCCACTCTGGCTCCCTCTCGAGGAGGTTTCTATAATCCTTCTACGAAGAGTTAAGCCAAGCTTATAGCGGCTCTAATCTCGAAGCCTCTCGGAAACTTGTTTTCCACAATCTATTCAATGGCTTCGCAATCGTTTGACCAATTCCCCCACACCCAGTAACAGCTAGCGTTATTCGTCTTACCTCGGGGGTGTCCCATTCTCGGCTACGTCGTGCGCCGCACGCTTTACATGATTCCTATCTTGATCGGTGTGACACTTCTCACATTTGTCCTCTTCAACATTTTCGGCGGCGACCCCGCCCAACGCTTTGCCGGTAAACACGCGACAGTCGAGCAAGTGCAAACGATTCGCGCCGAACTTGGCCTCGATCGTTCTCTACCCGAGCAATATCTCTTCTTCGTCAAACAGATCGTCACCTTCGACTACGGTCGTTCATGGGCCTCTAAGCAGTTGATCTCGACAATGATCACAGACGGCCTCAGCGCCACGCTGTCTCTGACTGCGCCGGCGTTCTTTGCGTCGATTCTCTTCTGTATCGGGCTCGCGCTCTTCTCCGTTTACGGGCGCGGAACGATCTTCGACCGAGGAACCGTCGTCGTTTGTCTTGCCCTTCTCAGCATCAGTTCACTCGTCTACATTCTCGGCCTACAGTACCTTCTGGCATTCAAGGGCGGCCTTTTCCCGATTTCAGGTTGGGACCCCTCGCTCACGGGGCGCTGGGAGTATCTCGCTCTCCCTTGGATCATTCTTTTTGTTCTGAACATCGGGCCGAACATCCTGATCTACCGCACGGTCATCATGGATGAAGCCTTTCAAGACTACGTTCGAACGGCGCGCGCCAAAGGCCTTGCCGAGAAGCGCGTGTATGCGAAACACATTCTTAAAAACGCGATGATCCCGATCATCACCGTCATCGTTATCGAGATGCCGTTTCTCATCACCGGTTCCGTTCTCCTTGAGAACTTCTTCGGCATCCCCGGTTTAGGCGGCACGTTGATCAAAGCTCTCAACGACTCGGACTTTCCGACAATCAAAGCCTTCACTGTCATCTCCGCAATGACCTACATGATTTTCAACCTCTTGGCCGACGTTCTCTATAGCCTCGTCGATCCTCGCGTGAAACTGAGCTAGGTAAGGAAAACGCGCATGTCATCACCAACAGCCTCAACCACTCTCGACACCGCCACAACGGGCCTCGCCCCCACCTCTTCGCACAGAAATTCCCTCTGGTGGGATGCGTTCCGACGTTTCAAGAAAAGCCGCGTGGGAGTGATCTCGTTCTTTGTCATCATCGCATACATCACAGTGGCAATTCTTGCGGCGCTTGGCTTGATTTTTCCAAACGCACAAATGCCGAACCAAGCCGAGGCCTATGCCTCGATCTCTTGGTCTCACCCATTTGGAACCGATATCTTCGGCCGTGATATCTTGGGGCGCGCCGTCCACGGCATCGTCACCGCGATCTCGATCGGCCTTCTCGCATCGACACTCTCGCTCGTCATCGGCTTGGTGCTCGGAGCGCTCGCCGGATACTTTGGAGGCAAAGTCGATGGCTTCGTCGTGTGGCTCTACACGACCGTCGACTCGATTCCCTACATCTTGCTGATTCCGTCTCTGACATTTGTCTTGGGACGTGGACTTATCAACGTCTTCATCGCGGTCGGCCTCACAAGCTGGGTCACAACCGCGCGCCTCGTGCGCGGAGAGTTCTTTAAACACAAGAACCGCGAGTACGTGATCGCCGCGCATGCGATCGGAGCAGGCAACAGACGAAAGATCTTTGGTCACATCTTGCCGAACGTCGCGCATATCGCGTTCGTTCAGTTCGGTCTTGGCTTTGTCAGCGCCATCAAAATCGAGGTGATCTTAAGCTATCTCGGGCTCGGTGTTGATCCTAGCCAACCGAGCTGGGGTCTCATGATCGACGATGCGAAGAACGAGCTCGCTCGCCCTTATTGGGGCAACCTCGCGGCCGCGACACTCTTTATGTTCGGCCTCATTCTCGCGTTCAACCTCTTCAATGACGCATTGAGAGAGGCACTTGATCCGAAAATGAAGAACAAGTGATCGGTTATTGAGAAGAAGCGAGTGACGCTTTAAGCTAGAAGCGCTATTAGAATGGTCTGTTTTGCCCACCAATGAGGCGACTGAGCAGGGAGAACCGTGGGGACACTTCTTGAAGTTAAAAACTTGAAAACTGGTTTTAAAACCGACGACGGCCACTTCTTGGCTGTCGATGACGTGAGCTTCAAGCTCGAAGAAGGAAAGACCCTCGGGATCGTCGGCGAATCTGGTTGCGGTAAGTCTGTGACGTCGCTTTCGATTATGCGCCTTATTCCGAACCCTCCTGGAAAAATCGAGGGCGGCGAAATTCTTTTTAACGGCAAGAACCTTCTGACTCTTTCCGACGAAGAGATGCGCAAGATCCGCGGCAATGACATCGCGATGATCTTCCAAGAGCCGATGACTTCGCTAAACCCGGTCTTCACGGTTGGAAACCAAATCGGCGAAGCCATCGAGCTTCACCAAAAAGGTCTCTCAAAACAGCAGGTCCGCGAAAAAACCATCGAGATGCTGAAACTCGTTGGCATCCCAGAGCCTTCAAAACGCGTCGACGACTATCCTCACCAACTCTCGGGCGGTATGCGCCAACGGATGATGATCGCGATGGCTCTCTCTTGTAACCCACGCCTCTTGATCGCCGACGAGCCCACGACGGCTCTTGACGTGACAATTCAGGCGCAGATTCTTGATCTCGTTCGCAAACTTCAAAAAGACTTCAATGCTTCGATGATTCTCATCACGCACGACCTTGGCGTCGTCGCGGAGACTTGCGACGACGTTGCCGTCATGTACGCCGGCAAAATTATCGAATACGGCTCGGTCGAAGACATCTTCTACCGCCCGAAGCACCGTTACACACAGGGGCTTTTGAACTCGATTCCACATTTCGAAACCGGGCACCGCCTGGAGCGACTCGAAACCATTCCCGGTCTCGTTCCTTCGATGTTCAACCTTCCAAAGGGCTGTCGCTTTCAGGAACGTTGCAAATTCAAACAAGCCGACTGCATGCAAGCGCAACCGGCTCTCACGTCTGTTTCGGGCCCATCGGGAAAACACATGATGGCCTGCTTGCATCCATCTACTGAAACTCGTCTCCAAGAGGGCCGCGCATGAGCAATACGCAACCTTTGATTCAGATTCGCGATCTCACAAAGTCTTTTCCCATCAAGGGCGGCCTGCTTGGGCGCGAAGTCGCAAGCGTCAAGGCGGTTCAGGGAATCAACCTTGAAATCCGCAAGGGCGAAACACTTGGCCTCGTCGGCGAATCCGGTTGCGGCAAATCAACGCTCGGTCGCTCCATCATTCGTCTTATCGAACCGACAAGCGGTCAAATTTTGCTCGACGGCAAAGACATCACGAAAACTTCGGGCGAGAACCTTCGCGCTCTTCGTCGCCGCATGCAGATCATCTTTCAAGACCCGTACGCGAGCTTGAACCCACGCATGACCGTCGGTTCGATCATCGCCGAACCACTTGAAATTCATAACCTCTTTGATTCGAAAAAAGACCGCGAAGATCGCGTCAAACAACTTCTCGAAACTGTGGGCCTGCGACCCGAGCATATCAACCGCTACCCGCACGAGTTCTCGGGCGGTCAGCGTCAGCGTATCGGTATCGCGCGCGCTCTTGCCGTAGATCCGGAGTTCATCGTCTGCGACGAGCCTGTTTCAGCTCTCGACGTCTCGATTCAAGCGCAGGTCATCAATCTCTTGATGGACCTTCAGCAGAAGCTTGGTCTTACCTATCTCTTCATCGCACACGACTTGAAAGTCGTTGAGCATATCTCAAACCGCGTTGCCGTTATGTACCTCGGCCGCATCGTTGAGATCGCGGAAAGCGACGAGCTTTACCGCAATCCAACTCATCCTTACACGAAAGCGTTGTTGTCTGCGATTCCGGTTCCAGATCCTAGAAAACGCGAAGGCCGCGTGATTCTGACTGGAGACGTCCCGTCGCCGATTCGCCCGCCAACTGGGTGTCACTTTCATCCACGTTGCCCGATTGCGATCGACAGCTGCCGCAGTCAAGTTCCCGAGCTCAAAACAACAGGCCCGGATCACATGACGTCTTGCTTGCGCGTCGAAGCACAAACAGGAACACAAGAAGCCGCCACGGTTTAAGAAACTCATGTGAGGACACGCTGTCGCGTGTCCTCGATTCCAGAATCACGACGGATCGTCGTTACGGTTGAGTTCGAGAAGGGTGCGAATTGTTCGCTTCACTTTCTCGATTTCGAACGGCTTTTTGATGTAGTCATCAGCCCCGGCCTCAAACCCTCGCTTCACATCAAACTCCGATGTTTTCCCGCTGATAAAAACCAGCGGGATATGCTTGAGTGCCTCGTGGTCTTTAAGAAGCTTCGCGAGTTCAAGACCGTTGATCCACGGTAGACCGACATCCAAAATGATGAGATCAACCGGCTTGTCGCCAATCGCCTCGCCAAACTGCGTGCCGTCAGCCGCTGTTTTGACGTCGAGATCTTCGCTTTCGAGAATTCGCTTCAATGCCGCCCGCATCGTATCGTCATCTTCGATCACCAGAACCGAGGGCTTTGCCTTTCGGTTCTTAAGATCGCGGACGGATTGAAGATCGACCACGTCGCCAGACGACATGCGCTCGCGAGCGAGCTTTTCGATTTTCGTGACAAACTCTTTGAGCGCGCCGGAATCAACCTTCTTAGACACTTTGGCTTAACCCCATCCGCGCTTAAACTTGCGCGCCTTTAGCTTCAAGCCAGCGTTCCGCATCGATAGCCGCCATACAACCACTGCCCGCGGCCGTGATCGCCTGACGGTAGTGATGATCTTGCACGTCACCGCAGGCGAAAACACCGTCGATGTTCGTATAAGAAGAATGTGCGTTCGTGACAAGGTAACCAAGCTCATCTGTTTTCAACTGTCCGCCGAACACCTTCGT
>JAVFAU010000109.1:0-6413 GCA_034002335.1 Bdellovibrionales bacterium
GCGGAACCATCCACAGCGGTCACGGCGAATCCTTGCTCCGCCAAGAAAACGGCATTTCGCCCTTCGCCTTCGGCAATGCACAGAATTTGCGGCGCCTCCTGCCGCGAGGCGCTTTGCGACGATACGCCCTGAGGCATCAGAGGCTTGAGATACGCGACACTCGCTCGCAAGAAATCATTTGGATTCGTTCCGTAATGGTAGTCTGCTTTTGCGTATCGTTCGTCCCACTGCTGAGCCGCGTATCGAGTCATCACACCGCCTATTTTGTTTTTTGAATGCGACAAGTGTTGATACCACAAATCGCATACGGCGGACACCATCCGATCAGTCCTGTGACAGCCGGAATCAATCCCAATAAAAACCACATGTTACTCGGCCCCCAAAAAGCCAGCGACGCAAGGCCGAGGCCCACGACAAGACGGATGACACGTTCAACCGGGTGAATGTTCTTTGTGAAGCTCATATTTTCTCCCTTAAAAAGAAAGTCCCAACCCGCAAATGCTATCACTCTCGAAAACAAACAATGATGTGCCAGCACACAATTCCCAAGGAACGGCTCCAGAAGAACCCCTTTAGCGTCCCTTTTTTGAAAGCCAGTAGAAAAACACCCGGCGACATGCTTTGATGCTCTTTAGATCAAGCTATTCCCACAAGGAGCCTCAAGAAATGTCGAGTGCCAAAACGATTAAAGGCGTACGAGGAAAGAATCTAAGCGTTAACTTGAGCCTCTATCCCGACGCCGCCTCTACCGAACCAACCCACACCTTTCTATCAGATGTGCCATTAAGCCAAGGCGGCGACGATCTCGCACCGGATCCTCACGACTATCTCGAGGGAGCCCTCGCCGCCTGCACCATCATGACCGTGCAAATGTACGCCAATCGCAAACAATGGCCTCTTGAGTCCACCGAGGTCTTTATCCATATCGAATCAGAAAACAAAGAAGGAACCGTCATCGTCCGCGACGTCAAATTCCACGGCCCGCTCACGGCCGAGCAACGCGATCAGCTCTATGTCATCGCAAACAAGTGTCCAATCCACCGTCTGCTTCTTGGCAAGATCGAGATCAAATCAAAACTCATGGATTAAACGCATCGCTGCGACCTATTCGTCTTGGAGGGCGATGAGGCCGTCGCGATCGAGTATCTCGATGGTGCGGCCGGACTGACGAATGAGCGCTCGCTCTTCAAGCTCGGCCAACGTTTTTATAACAGTCGACGTCGTGCTCGCACAGAAGTTCGCGATCTCTTGCCGTGTCCAGTTATGGTCGGCATGAAGATCTTTGAGATAAACCACAGCCTGAGCCACCCGCGAGAGAACTTGATTCTCCAATATATGCACGTGCTGCACTTCGCAGCGACGAAGCTCCCGACTCAAAACATAAAGAAGTTCTTGATATAACTCCAAATCATTCGCCAATGCCTTCGTGATTTCATCTTTCGGAATCACCTGCAAAGTCGTCGGCTCCAACGCGACCGCGGACGCGTGATAAGGTTCATTTGCAAACAATGATCTGTGACCAAAAAACCGTCCTGGACCAAAGAGACGCATCAAATGCTCGCGTCCCGATATTCCGAGCAACGTGAGACCTACAAGGCCTTGTTTCACGATATAAACACCCGACGGCGTGTCTCCGACCTTGTAAATCGCCTCGCCACGTCGCTTCGTCTCTGTTCGCGAGACAGACTGAAATCGCTCGCCCAACGTCGTACTTAATCCTGATTTCAACTGGCTTTCACTCATTCGTTCCATAAGTCCCCAACGCTAACAAACATCTTTCTTGCAGACAATGCCAGCATTTTAAGCACGGACTTTTTCACCAACACTTTTCACTCACACGAAGTCGCGAGGATGTTTTTTTGTTTGGCTCCGAACGGAACACAGGTTCTAATTTTGTGAGCCCAATAACGGGATTCAAACAGCGCACAAGGAGTTAGTATGCGTCATTTTGCTCGCATCGCAGTAGCAGCGTCGATCGGTTTCTTTGCACAAGGAGCGATGGCTCAAGATTCAGGTTGTGGTCTTGGCAGCATGATCATCAACGAAAACACAAAAGTGATGCAGCTTCTTGCTGCGACGACAAACGGTTTCATGGGTACGCAGACTTTCGGTATCTCGACTGGTACTTCGAACTGCAAAGCTCAAAACCTTGTTATGCAAGACAAAGCTGTTCAGTACTTCGCAGAAGTCAACAAAGACGACTTGAGCCGTGAAATGGCTAAAGGCGAAGGCGAAAAGCTTTCGACTCTTGCCGCTCTTTACGGTTGCGACACGACAGAAGCACGCGCTGAGTTCGGTAAAGCGGCTCAAGCTGCTTACGGCCGTATCTTGCCAACTGCAGAAACTTCAGTTGCAAACATGGTTCAAAACCTGAACAACGAATCGTCTGTTGTCGGAACTTGCTCGGCGATCTAACGATCACTCGCAAGATCGAACTTACGATCAAAAAAGGCTTCTGCTTCTTAGCAGAAGCCTTTTTTATTCTCCCCGTCTTTTGCGCACGCTTCCACGTTGCCTTTCTTGATCTCTATGAACAAGATCTTTGCTGTGAAACGAAAACTACAGACCGCACTTCTTTTTTTTCTATCTCTCTCCGTATTTTTCCAAAGCTTCGAAGAGGCGCTCGCAACGACGTCTTCTCCCGTCGAGCAAGCCATTCGCGCAGGGGCCGCACACGACACGCAGTGGTTGAAACTCGGTTTCTGGCGTGAACGCGGCTTACTCGGCCGCACCCTTCGCTCCCGCTATCTCTCAGAAGCCGATGACGCGAGATTCTTTATTTCTCCAGACGGAGCAAAAGACCCGGAAGCCGAACTTCGAGCGACGCTTCAAGCGTTTCTTCAACCGCTGAACGAAGAAAAAAACGAATCGCTTCACGCCCAATGTCTCTATCCCGCTCGCCGCACATGGGCTCTAAGAAAACTCGGATGGGAGAAAGTACTGAACGAGTCCGGCATCGGAATTCTTCCTTGCGCGGAACGAGCCAAGTGGAAACAAGAGCTTGATGCCGAGGGCGTCAGCCTTGTCTTTGCTTCGGCCTACCTCAATAACGCAGCCAGCATGTTCGGCCACACCTTTCTCAAGTTTCATTCCCGCCGAAACCGCGACGGGCGCGACCTCCTCGATTACGGCGTGAACTTCGCCGCCGAAACCGGAAGCGACGGCGGTGTTCCCTTTGCCTTTTACGGCCTCACGGGCTTCTACCCGGGACGATTCTCACTACAGCCCTTTCACGAAACGCTTCGCACATATTCGAATCTCGAAGGGCGCGATCTCATCGAATATCGTCTCAACCTCTCGCAAGAAGAAATCGATTTCTTCATCGATCATCTTCTCGAGCTCGAACGCACTTACTTCGACTACTATTTCTTAAGCGAGAACTGTTCGTACTTTCTGCTGGCGGCGCTTGAGGCTGCGAAGCCATCGGTCGATCTCACGTCCCAGTTCTGGTACCAGGTCATTCCCGCCGACAGCATTCGCGTCGTGACAAGAACACCTGATCTCGTTCTAAGCACCCTCTACCGCCCATCGCTGATGGCCACGTTCCGCAACCAAGCCGCGAATGCCACTCGCGCTGAACTTGATTTCGCAAAAAATGTCGTCGACGGCCAATCTGGTATCGACCAACCACCGCGCGAGTCCTGGAACCAGACATCTCTAAAAGCGCTCGATCTCGCGCTCGACTACGGCGCCATTCGAGCCAACTCCGATACGAAAAAATTCGAAGCCATCAATCATCAATTGCGCGTGGCTCGCGCGCAACGAGGCGGCACATCCACCGCGGAAACCTTTGAAACGCCAAAACGTCCCGAAGAAGGTCACGACCCAGGGAAACTCGGACTCATCTACGAACTCCCGTCCGAGCGAACCTCAAAACAAGAAGGCCGTTTCGGCCTTCAATTCCGCTTCGCCTATCACGAGCGTCTCTCAAACGACGATGGCTACCTCAAAGGGACGACGCTTGAGGTTCTTCGCACCAGTATTTTTAGCGACCACGAGGACCCAAGCCGTATTCTGATGCGAGAGATTACGGTCTTCGACGTTTTTTCAAGCCAGCCGCGCGACCGGTTCGCGCAGCCGACGTCGTGGCGAGCCGCTTTCGGATTTCGCACGCCACAGTTTCACGAAGCCCACGAGGTCAAATCGACAGGCCCTTACGTGAACGGCGGGATCGGCAGCACACTCGCATTCTCGCTCTTCGGCGCGCCGATATGGTTCACCGGACTCATCAGTGGCGAGGTGCTCTCGAATCCGGATCTCGAACGCGGCATCCCTTTTCACCTTGGTCCAAAGATCGTCGGTACAGCGTTCCTCCATAGAACACTCAAACTCGGCTTCGATGCTTCCCTTATGCGAGCCATCAGCAACGGTCGGAACTACGACCTCTACTCGACCCAACTCGTATGGAGCCCGACACAGCATTTCGAATTTCGAACGGAATTCACGAGTGCGAACATCGAAGCCACAAGGAGAACGCAATGGAGCTTCCAAATCCATCGCCACATTTTATTTTAACTTCCGGCAGACAGTTCTCGATCGCACTCATGATCTCGGCACTCACGCTTCTCAGCGGATGCACGAGTCTTTTTTTTCACCCGACAAAAACGCGCTATCCCTATCTCGAACTCGATCGCCTGAACGTCGAAAAGGTCGAACTACGCTCAAAGGACGGCACCAAGCTGATGGCCTGGTACTTCAAATCCGTTGAGAACCGAAAGGCGCGACCGGAGTTTCCAACACCGAAAGATCTGAAACCAAACCAAACGCGCGGCCTCGCATTGCAGTTTCACGGCAACGCCCAAAACATATCAAGCCACTACCGTTTTCTCGCATGGCTGCTGTACGAGGGCTGGGACGTTATGACCTTCGATTACCGTGGCTACGGAGACTCCGAGGGCGACACATCAGATTTAAAAGGTCTTCTGGATGACGGGATCACCGCCATCGAATGGGCCGAATCTCACGCAAGCAAACGTGACTTGCCAATTGTGATCTTCGGACAAAGTTTGGGCGGCAATCTCTCGTTGCGCTCGCTCGTCGAACTCGACCGCACGCAGCGATTCCCAAAACAACTCAAGCTTCTTGTCATCGATTCGAGCTTCTATTCGTTCACGTCCATCGCGCGTGAGAAACTAAGCGACATTTGGTTTTTATGGCCGTTTCAATGGCTTGGCTGGGCGCTGGTCTCAAACACCCTCAGCGCGGGACCCGCGCTCGAAAGCATGCAAACCGGGCCCACATCAAACAGCCTTAAACAGACGCAGGCGCTGTTTCTCCACTCTCTGAACGACCCCGTGGTCTCCAATCGCCAGGGAGAAAAGCTCTATGCCTCTTACCCGGGCCCCAAAGAGCGATGGACAACCGCCGAACCTGGCCACGTGAACATCCTCTTTGCCGAAATCAAAGATGCAATCAAACTGCCCCCAGGAAGCGATCCCGAGCTATGGCCGATCTATTTTCATAGGGAAAAACTAAAGGCGGTACTGCCCAACGACTAGCATCCAAATAATCCAGTAGTGCGTGAAATGGTGGACCATTTGATCGATACCGAACGCCACCCAGAATCCCGTTTTCGAGGTATCGCGATAGCGCCCCAGATATCGTGGGCCCGCTTTGATTCGGTCCATCGTGAAGTGAACGACAAAGTCGACGACGGCCAACCACCAGAGCTGCGGCTGCACAGCCAAACAGATCATCAACGTAATGATCGCGTGAATCGCGCAGTGATACGCGAGCGGAATGATAAAGCTCCAATCCGATCGCGTCTTCTGAAGCATGTATCGGTTCTGCAATGGAAAATCGGCAATGAAGTGCTTCAATTGAAACACAAACAAGAGTACGAACACCATTTTCAACGACTCTTCAGCTGCCATATCCGCTATTTATCCTGCTTCATTTATCCAAGTTTTCCGTCACAGGGTACGAGCTCTTAAATTCCGGTCGAACCGACATATCGATTCCAAACTCACGATACGGATCAATCGGCGCCATCGACTCCTCGAGCGTGCGACGTCGATTTCTCGCCTCGACAAATTGGCTACGCATTTTTTCGTAAGCCGCTTCGCGCTGTTCGACTTGAACTTCGTTGGCGGCATCAAGCGCCTCTTGCTCTTCCATCGAATAGCGTTTCATGACTTTCAGATAGGCCGCCAAAACTTCCGCGCGGCGCTTTTTCTCGGCCAGGCGCTTTTCCTTAAGAGCAATCGATGCCTCCGGCTGCTTCAGAAGGGCCTTTTCGCGCTCCTTCAAAACACGCTCGAAATCTCGCCGCCGCTCCTCGGCCTGCCGCACGAACTCACGATCACCGATCTCCGCAAAAACAGCGGCGGGTGCGACCAAAACGCCGACCCCGAACGCCGTCAAAAACACGCAGAAAACCGTAGAAATTCGAGAGAGAAGTAAATCCATCGCGC
>JAVFAU010000110.1:0-6384 GCA_034002335.1 Bdellovibrionales bacterium
TCTTTTCGGTCCCGAAAAGCCTTCGCGGCAACATGACTTCGACCCACAAACCGCACAAACCTTCGATCGTCTATTTCCCATCCCCATCTGGGTTTGGGGTTGGGATTCCGTATGAACGGCTTCAATCGCACGCGCGCCTTTATGGTGATCCATGTCGTCCTCGTCCTTCTCCTGCCTTTTTTGTTCACGCAAATGGGTGGCTGCATGGGCGAAAAAGAACTCGTTCCCATGAAACTCGGACCTGAAGCGAGCGCCGACGACATCGACAACGCCCTCTTCGCCCCTCTGGCGCATCTCGATCCCACGACGATTCAACCGGGCGAGGCGTTTGTTTTTTCTGAAACCCAAGAGCTTGGGCTCGGAATCGGGCACACCGTTCTCTCGGATACATCGCAAACCGTGGTCGATCGCCAAGAGGACGCTTCGTACATTCTTCTCACCGTCGTCGAACACTTTCAAAAGTACGAAAAAGGCGAAGTCCTCAAGAAAAGCACCGAGATTCCGGTCTTGATCGAAAAAGCGCAGCCCGCATCGGATTCAACCCTTCGCTACGCCGGAAAAACAGAGCCCCAAACGGAGGGAGAACGAAAAATCACCTCGCTTCCACCGTTTGTGGAGAAAATCTTTCGAGGCCAACTCAGATCTCAATCAGTCGGGAACGATCACAAGCCGCTTCTTTTCAAAGCCGCCAGCGACACCGAAAACCTCTCGGCGCAAGACAACGCTCAGGATTCCGCGGAGGTCCGCGCGTTCGAACAAGACATCACGCGCATCTCGTATCACGGGTTAACCGTCAACGTGACAAACGAGCCGCCGCCCGAACTTGTTCAGCGGCAGCCGAACTGCATGGATATCCCCAATTGTCGAATCGAGGTTCATCACGTCAACTTCGACATGGTGCTCTGGCGCGGAGAAAAACCCGAACGCATTCATTGGTCCTTCGCCCTGAGTCCGGATGCCCCGTTTCTCGCATCGACAATGAACAAGTGTGTCACCAGTCTTGCATCACTTGGCGGCAATCAGGGCGAGATTCTAGTCAAACAATGCCTTCCCGTGATTAACTTCCGCTATAGCGGGAGGTAACACCGATGGTATCCAACACTCTTGATCGCAAAGTCGCAGTCATCCTTTCTGGCTGCGGAAATCGCGACGGCGCCGAAATCACAGAGGCGATTTCCACAATCGTCGCGCTCTCTGAAACCGGCGCGCAATATCGATGCTTCGCACCCAACGTGGATTACAAACCCGAAGCTTTTTCTTCGCTCACAGAAAAAGCCCCACGCGAAGCGCGCAATGCCGTCGAAGAATCCGGACGCATCGCCCGCGGCGACATCCACACTCTCGATTCTCTCAAAACAGGAGACTACGACGCCATGGTCTTCGTCGGCGGGTTCGGAGCTGCGAAAAATCTCTGCTCATGGGCGACCGAAGGCGCTTCCACAAAAGTGATTCCAGATGTCCAGCGCCTCATCCGTGAGTTTCATGCGGCCTCAAAACCCATCGGCGCGATCTGCATCGCGCCTGTTCTCGTAGCCCTTGTTCTCGGTAAAGAAGGCGTTGAAATCACGCTCGGCGCCGAAGGCGATGCCGCGCTGGAGGCTCGCAAGACCGGCGCACGAGTCACACCTTGTGACGTCACCGACTACATCAGCGATCGCGATCATAAGGTTCTCACGACACCGGCCTACATGTATGACGGCGCGAAACCTCATGAAGTTTTCTCTGGTATTCGAAAAATGCTCTTTGAACTCGTGGAAATGGCGTCGTCCTTTCCCCCACATCAAGGCCTGTATCGGCTGGCCTCCGGAGTCCCCATGTCTCTCACAAAATCTTCGAAAACACGTGTCGCGGTTTTTTGCGGCGGCCAAAGCGCTGAGCACGATGTTTCTCTCGCGTCCGGAAAAAACATCGCCGACGCGATGAACCCTTCTCAATACGAAATCACGCTCATCGCAATCGATCGCCAAGGCATCATGCGCTTGATTCCATCACTCGACGATCTTCGCAAAACGTCGCTCGATCGTCCCATCGACGTTACGACCTTCAAAACTCAGGTCTCTCTCTTGCGCGGCCCCAACGGACCCAAGGTCGTCGAAGCCACGACCGGAAAGATCATGGCCGAACTCGACGTCGCATTTCCAATTTTGCACGGTCCCTTCGGTGAGGACGGAACCGTTCAAGGCTATTTCAAGTTCATCGGCCTTCCGTTTGTCGGGCCTTCCGTTCTGGGAAGCGCCGCCGGCATGGACAAAGACGTGACCAAGCGCCTCTTGCGCGACGCGGGACTTCCCGTCGGAAAATTCACGATCCTTCATCGTCACAAGCAAAACCGCGGCGAAACGAAGCGTGATTTCGATTCGATCAAAAAAGAACTCGGCACGCCGTTCTTCGTTAAACCCGCGAACATGGGTTCATCCATCGGCATTTTCAAAGTCAGCGACGCGGCCAAATACGAAACCGCAATCAAAGAAGCCTTTCAGTACGACACGAAACTCATTCTCGAGGAGTTCGTGGACGGCCGAGAAATCGAATGCGCGGTGATCGGACACCATGAACTGACGGCCTCGCCCGCAGCGGAGATCATCACGCAACATGAGTTCTATTCCTACGAAGCTAAATATCTGGACGAAAACGGAGCTCGCATTGAGCTTCCCGCCAACATCACACCCGACCAGCAAAAGGAAATCGCACGTCTTTCAATCGCAGTGTGCGAGACGCTGGAGTGCCGCGGCCTTTCGCGCGTCGATTTCTTCCTGCGCAAATCCGACGGCCGCTTTTTCGTGAACGAGATCAACACGCTTCCTGGGTTCACGAAAATCTCGATGTATCCGAAAATGATGGAGGCGACCGGCCGCACCTACTCAGGCTTGATCGATGAGCTCATTCGACTCGCGCTCGAACGCCGCGAAGAAGAAGCCGGACTCAAGGTCGTCGTCGGCTAACGTCGCGGCTTGGCCTTTTCACCAAAGGCCTCAAGCCGCGCGCGGTGTTCCGCCGCGAACCAAAGCTTCGCGAAAAAAGAACGCTCCGCACTCTCGCCTTTGATCTTCGGGTCTTTAAATCCTGCCACGGGTTTCATCGGAAGCCGCGCCATGCGGGCGGCTTGCGCCATCGCGTCCTCCTGAATTTTCCAAGATGCCGCGATCTGGTCGATGAGTCCGACTCGCAAGGCCTCTTCAGCCGAAATCGCGCGCGCATCCAGCGCTAGTCGCGCCGTTACGTGAGCCCCGAGTCTGCGCTCAAGTCGCGCCCGTCCGCCCCAGCCATGCGAAAGACCGATGCGACGTTGCCAAAAACCGAACAACACGTGAGGCGCCGCGAACACGAAGTCAAATGCCGAAAGCAGCTCGAGTCCCCCGCCCAAAGCATCGCCTTCAACCACTGCGATCGTCGGAATACCGAGACCTTCAAGCCGCTTCAAACAGGTGGCGATTTCGCGATTGGCCTTAAGCCCGCCAGTCTTTCCTTGCTTCAAGTGATCACTCAGGTTGCCACCCGAACAAAAGAACGCCCCCTCGGCGCGAAACAAAAGAGCCCGAGCCTTGATACTTTGGATTCTTTTTAGGATCCCAGAAAGCTCGCGAGCCGATTCGAGCTGAAAGCTGTTTCGTGAGCCCGGATTGCAAAACACAAGCTCGACGACCGTCAAACCAGAAGGATGACCGTCAGAGTTTTCCAGAGAATGTTCGATAACTTCGAAATGCGTCTTGCTCTTTGATTTGCTCACAACTGAACAATGTGACGTTTCACCGCGCCTCGTCCAGTGAAATGTAGACCGACTCCGGTTCCGCCCGTCCGGCCGAGGATATTCGTCCAAACAATGCGCGCAGGCATGACGTAGGTGCGATTCATGTCATCGAGATCCAGGCGTAGCCGCACGAACTCACCGACCTTCACATCGCGAAGAGCGTTCAACTCGAGGTACGCACCGGTCAGCGAAAGGTTGAAAACACGCGAGGCCACGGATCTCCCGACTTCGGTTTCAAACTCAAGCTGGGCCGCTTGCTCCGTATTAAAACGGCGATGAATACGCTGCGCGACTTCACCTTGATGCAAGGCCTTCTCGGTGATTCCAACCAAATCACGAATCTCGTATGGCTTTTCAAGATAAACGACACGCTCAAGGAGTTTTAAGTTTTGGACCGCGCGCGGCGCTTCGGCTTTTGCGAGGATCATGATCATGTTGCGATAGCCTTCGTTGCGCAGCTCCTCGACCCATTGCAACTCGTTGCGATTCCACTCGTTGAAGTTAAAAATAACAAGGTCCGGATCACCGGCGAGTTCAAGCTTCGTCGCCTGCGGTCGCGTGGTCGCAACTCGAATCGCATCCTCACCAAAAGCCGTCAGCCCTTGGAGTTTTTTTCGCAGGATCGCGTTTTCTTGCTCAGTTCGACTCGCTAACACGATTTGCTTGGGTCGCTTCGAATCTGATCCTTGGATACCCATTGGCCCTCCGCCAAACATCTCATTCATCTCGAGATACCTTCTCTTCGACGAGACAAGATAGCCCATTGAGCCCAGATCTCCGGCTCCCCGAGAAAGACCCCATCCGTATCTCGAAACGAGACATCGCGAGTGAAGCAAAGCCAGATATGTCGCGCTTAGTGTCTAAAGTTTAGCGGCCAAAAAAAACGCGCTCCCAAAATAGGGAACGCGTTCTTCTTTCAGGAAAAATCCCAGGAGCTTTTAGTACTTGAGCCCTGTTTTTCCGATCCACTTTCCGCGAGGGCGGTAGATGCGGTTGTTCGAGTACTGTTCGAACAAGTGCGCAAGCCAACCCGAAACACGCGAAGCCGCGAAGATCGGAGTGAAGAGATCCGTTGGGATTCCCATCGAGTAGTACACAGTCGCCGAATAGAAATCGACGTTCGGAAGAAGGTCTTTTTTCTCACGCATGATATCGTCGATCATCGTCGACATCGTGTAGAGATGCGGTTCGCCTTTTTTCGCCGTCAAACGCTCCGACATCGCACGAAGCACCTTCGCGCGAGGGTCGCCGTTCTTGTAAACGCGGTGACCGATGCCCATAACTTTTTCTTTATTCTCAAGCGCGCGCGCGATCCAAGTTTTGCAAGCTTCAATTGTACCGATGTCTTGAAGCATGCGAATCACCTGCTCGTTCGCCCCACCGTGAAGAGGGCCTTTCAAGGCGCCAATCGCGGAAACGATCGCGGAATGCATGTCCGAAAGAGACGAACCCGTAACGCGTGTCGCGAAGGCCGAGCAGTTCAACTCGTGGTCCGCATGGAGAATCAAACATGTATCGAAGTCTTTTACGAGATCCGCATCCGGCTCCGTTCCCGTCAAAGTCCAGAAGAAGTTATAGGCCATCGACTTATCGGCCTTGGGAGCGACAACGTCTTTGCCGTTGCGGATGCGATCGAACGCCGTCACAAGCGTCGTCATCTTCGCCGTTAAGCGAATCGCCTTACGCTTGTTCGCTTCGTCCGACATGTCCTGCGCTTCAGAATCGTAGTGCGCAAGCAGCGATGTCGCCGTTCGCAACCACGCCATCGGGTGAACACCTTTTGTCGGAACCATTTTCAAAACTTTCACGAACTCAGGATCGAGCGCGATGTTCGCGCCAAGCTCTTTACGTAAAGTCGCAAGTTCCTCTGTCGAAGGGCGACGATCGTTCCACAAAAGGAAGACGACTTCTTCAAACGTCGATTTCGCCGCGAGGTCCTCAATCGTGTATCCGCGATATGTGAGCGTTGCGTCCTGAATGGAAGAAACGCCCGTCGTGCAAGCAACAACACCCTCAAGCCCGCGATCAACGGCTCCTTCATAAATCTCTACTTGTGCGGCCATTTCGATATCCTTTCGCAGTATCTTAGCGTCTTTTACCTTAGCGTCTTTTACCTTAGCGTCTTTACCACGCATCTTTTCACCGGCCAGTTTTTTTGCCGGTTTCTTTTTCATATTTTCGGTCCAACAAGTGTACCGCGCTCCTGTTTCGGAGGCACCGCCCACGAAACAGAATTCAGTTTTTCCGCACTGCGAAAACTGAGTTCTTTCCCCTCTAGAGTTTTCACCCCATCAAAATAGGCCGCCCCTAGGAGCGCCGAGGCGCAAGACGAATAACGCGATCCTTCACTTCGAAAACCACAACCGTGACGTCTTGAGGAAGGTCCTGTCCTTCCGCATGCTTTTCAACCTGATAAAGAATCTCGTTTCGCCACTCATGGACAGCCGACAGAGGTCCTGTTCGTGGAACAGACATCACGCTGCGAATCAATCGGTCCTCGCCAAAACTCTCCCCCGCCTTGTTGCGCACAAGCAGGGCACCACCCGACACGAGGAAAACCCGATCACGTGCTTCAAGACCGACCTGACGAACCTTTCCAAGCTTCAGGTGGCTTCCCTTCTCGATCGGCGCATCAT
>JAVFAU010000111.1:0-6329 GCA_034002335.1 Bdellovibrionales bacterium
CCTTCTCGGCTGGCAAATGCCCGACATGCACGCCAACAAGATGCGCCAGACGCGGCAGTCGTCGCTCACAACTGAGCTTCCGTTTTACATCGATCTGCTTGCGCTCGCGGTCGAAGCCGGAAAAGACTTTCAAGGCGCCATCCAAGCGATCGTCGAAAAAGCCGCGAAAGACAGCGTGCTCGCCGACGAACTGAACCAGGTTCTGCGCGACATCACGCTCGGAAGCTCCCGCGCCGACGCCCTCAAGGGTTTCGCCGCGCGATGCGATCTCAACGAAATCAACTCGCTCGTCAACGTCATCATCGACTCCGACGCGACGGGCGTGAGCATCGTCAAAGTTCTCAAGGACCAATCGACGCAGATGCGACTCGAACGTTTCGTTCGCGCGGAAAAAGAGGGCGCCAAAGCGTCTCAAAAAATCCTGATCCCGCTCGTGCTTTTCATTCTACCGGCGGTGTTCATCATGGTCTTCGCTCCAGTCGCGCTCCAGTTCCTCTATGGAGGAAACGGCCAATGACACAAATTAAACTCATGAAAGAATCGCAAATGATCGCACCTTCAGTCGCGATCGCGGATACCCTTTTGAGTCGCACCAAAGGACTTCTTGGTCGCCCAAGTCTGCCTGCGGGCGAAGGTCTGTGGATCAAGAGATGCAACTCCATCCATACGTTGTTCATGCGCTTTTCTCTCGACGCCGTTTTCGTCGATAAAAACCTACGCGTGGTTTCAATTCATCAAAATCTCCCGCCGTGGCGAATCACGCTGCCGCGCCTCAAAGCGACGAGTGTTTTTGAAATGCCGGCGGGAACGCTGAATGAACTCGGCATTCATCTTCAGGCTGGAGATCAATTAACGGTGGTTCAACATGGCCAGTAGAACCGCATGGGCATTGAGAATCTTGACCGGACCGCAAGCGGGACAAATCGTTCCGATCGCGCCAGGTTACAATATCGTCGGCCGAAGTCCGACGTGCCAAATTAAACTGGCGTCGAACTCGGTTTCCAAAGAACACGCGACGATCCTTCTTACCGAAGACGGCAAAGTTCTTTTGACGGATATGAATTCGCGCAATGGAACGTTCGTGAACGGCTTGCGCGTGCAAAACCAAAAACTTACGCCAGGCGATAAACTCACATTCCACGACATCGTGGCGGATGTTCTCGAACTTCCTCCCGGCATGGATCCGCGCTTTCTGAATCACAACGTCGGCGGCGTTCCAATGCCGGCTTGGGCCGGAAACGCCGCTATGAATCTGCAGCAACATGCCGTCGCATCTCCGGCTGGCCCCGTCGGTCATCTCGACCCTCATTCGGCGCAAGGAGCCGCACACGATATTTACGGCAATCCGCTTCATGCGGAAGCCGCGCAGTCCGACGTCGCGCACGACTCTGACTCCGTTCCCAAAGCTCAATATACTGGAAACGCAGTTCTCGACTTCTTCGAGAATATTCGCATCTACATCGATCACGTCGCCATGCCCGGCATCTATTCGCTTGTTCAACGCATGAATTATCGCCAGGGGCTCATGCTCTTCGTCACCGGTTACGTGGTCGTAACAACGATCGTCGCGACCGTGCCGATGATCACAATGACCAAAAAGAGCATTCAACAAGAAAGCATGCGCCGTGCGAAAACAATCGCGCGCAACCTTGCCGCCATCAATCGTCAGGCGATTCTTGAAAAGAACGACGTCGCCGTGACCGTTCGCATGGCCGAACTCGAAGAGGGCGTCAGCAATGCTTTGATCTTGGCCCGCGATGGAACGATTCTCGCTCCGGCCAACAAACGCGGCGAGTTTTCAAAACTTCCCTTCGTCAATCAGGCACGACGAGAAGAACGCGAGACGGAAGGGTTCCTGAGCGATTCAAGCCTTGGCGTCGCCGTCCCCATCGCTCGTTACAATCCGGAAGAGGGGCAGCAACAGGCGGCGGCTTACGCGGTCGTTTTATACGATATGGGCTCCATGGCGATGAACCCCGCGCAAACCGTAGGTCTTTTCTTACAGATCTTCTTACTCGCGAGCTTGATTGGAGCCGTACTCTACTTCTTCTTATTGCGAGTCGTAGAGCACCCGCTTCAGCTTTTCGGCCTTCAACTCGATGATGCGCTTCGCGAGGGTCGTGACGATCTTTCGACTCCATATCAATATCCGCTTCTCGAGAAAGTCATCAGCAACGTCAACTCGGCTCTTACGCGAGCCGCGAACAGCGGCGGCTATCAGTCTCCGTCCGCCGTACTGAACCGTGACATCGAGGCTTCGAATATCGTCCGCATGCTTCCGATGCCAGCGATTAGCATTAACGCGATCGACGATCGCATTATCGCGACAAATTCCCAATTCGATCATCTTTTGGGCGGCGGCGTGGGATCGCTAGCGAACCAGAGCCTGCATGAAATCATCGATCCCGCTTTGCAGGCGAACCTTATGGATCTCGTACCGAAAATGCGTGACCAGCTGGCGAACATCGCCTTTAGCGAAATCCCTTTCTCCGGAGATATGTACGAAATCAACGGGCAGGCCGTCGTCGGAAATGACGGCGCAGCCTCGTGGTATCTCGTCACACTCCACAAGACAGGAGGCTCGTGAACGCGGCGCCGAATCTCCCTCGTACGGGATTCAAATTCACGCTGTCCGTCCGTAGCGGCCCCGAGGCCGGTGCGGTTTACCAGCTATTGCCTCCGCGTGTGAGCATCGGACGCGACCCTTCGTCCAACAACGTCGTAATCAACGATCCGCGTGTCAGTCGAAATGCCATTGTCATCGATTTTGCCCCAGAAGAAATCAGCGTCACAGACGTAAGCGGCCGCGCGCGAATGACAGTCAATGGAGTTCCAGGCGAACGCCTTTCTATCAAGGGCGGCGATGTCATCTCTTTGGGTGAAACTGAAATCGTCTTTATCGTCGAAGCCCTGCAGCTTCCCGCCGTCGTTCAACCTGGAGGCGTTGCACCTCAGGCCCTCGGAGGCAATCTTGCGGGATACCACGGTACATCTCAAAACTCTTCGACCTCTTCCGGAAGCACGAGACCGACGCCACGCCCTCAGGGCCGAAATAAAACATTTTATATCGTTGTCGCTTTGATATTCGGAGCGCTGATCTATATCGGCAGCAGTGAAGAGGGCGAAAAACAACTTGATCGCACCCTTCGCACGACATCTGAAATCGAAAAAGAAATTTCCGAGACGGATACCAGAATACAAAGCGTCGTTAAAAAGCGAAGCTTCCGAACGGAAGAAGAGAAAACCCGCTACGAGGAAGCTCAAAAACACTACCTCACCGGTTTCCGAGATTATCAAAAAGGCAACTTCACTCGTGCCATGCGCTCGTTTGAGACGGCTCGCGCGATCGATCCGGAACATCCTTTGGCACTACGGTACTATCGTCTAGCGGAAAAGCAGAGAGACGAAACCGTGACGCAATTGATCCTTGAAGGTCGTCGCTATCGAGAGAAAAATATGTTTAGCCGCTGTTCCGCGGCGATCGAAAAAGCCTTGGTGTTGATGAACAATAAGGACGATTTGAAATACAAACAGGCCGCCGCCATGAAGAAGGAATGCGACCTCCTACAGGAGGATCGCTTCTAGGTTATGATGACACTCAAGGTACTCCTACATGGCAAAGATATCTCGGAACTCATTCTTGAGTCAGGGCAGGAGTATGTCTTCGGGCGCGGCGAGGGTTGCACCATCCAACTCGACGATCAACCCGGAATTTCACGTCAGCACTTTAAGATCGCCGAGGAAAACGGTCAGTGGGTGGCTCGCGTTCTATCCAAATTCGGCGAACTTGTTTTGGCGGGAACGCCCGTCTCAGACATTGAACTCTCTCACGGGTCTGTTTTCAAATTAGCCGGATACGATTTCAAATTTCTGGAAATCGATGCCGCATCTCGATCGGTACAACAAGACGATCATGCGCAACCAACGGCTCTACAAACGGCGGTCGGAACTGAGGCTCAGGCCCCAACCTTCGCGCAACATGGGGAAGCGACACATAACCCCGGTAATTTACCGGCTAAACACCCCGGCACTCTTTCGCTCATTCCCTCTCACGCTCATGGCGCAACAGCCGCGACGGCTCAAGCACGCCCGCAAGGGTTCGCGGCGCCAAGCAGCTTTGAAGGCAACGAGGAAGCCACGAATGTCGGCGTTGTTCTTCCGGCGCGGCCGTCTCTGCGTATCGTCAAATCCGACGGCACCGAGCTACGAGCCGAAATGGACGGAAAAAAGTGGCTCGCAGGCCGCGAGGACACTTGCGACATCTTCTTGCCAGACCGCAAAGCGAGTCGTCGTCAGTTCGAAATCAATTCAACACCCGAAGGTTACTTCATCACAGATCTCGGAAGCGCGAACGGAACCGTCCTAAACGGCGACCCTCTCATTCCCGAGGAACCACGCAGTCTGCAAAGCGGCGACGTCATTTCTGTTCAATCGCTGCTCCTTCATTTTGAAATTCGCGATCCAAGCTTTGAAAAACGTCTCGTGGCGATTCCACAAGAGATCATGGCGGCTCCTTCGATGCTGCCTGTTCCCCGTTTTGAGATCATAAACTATCCGGTACCACAAGGTTACGGCGGCGGCGGAAACGGCGGGGCCGTTCGCGTCGATGGCTACTCTGATGCGGAAGACCCCGAAAAGAAAAAACAAAAGCTCATGCGCATGGTGCTGATTGGCATCATCGTCTTAGGCGGTCTTTACGCTTTGACGAACGAAGAAGATTCGGGACCGACAACAAGCGCCTCTTCAGAAAAAACAGATGCGCTAAGCCGTCTGTCTTCGCAACAGTTACAGACCGTAAAAGAGCTTTACGTCACAGCCCGCAATCTCTACATGCAAAACAAGTTCGAGAATGCGCACGAACAACTCAAAAAACTCCATGCGATTCTTCCAGAGGGATACGAGCTGTCAAAGGCCATGGAAGAAGACTGTATCGCGCAAAGAGACGCGGCCGAACGCCTCGCTTTTGCCGAACAGGAACAGAAACAAATTGAGGAACAGCGTCGTCTCATCGACCGCAACGTGCGCCAATGTAACTCTCTTGCCAACTCAAGTTTCGATGTGAATGAAATCCGTCGCTGCTTGGCTCCCACTATCGGCTTGGATCCAACGAATCCACTGGTCGCCGATCTTATCGGTCGCGTCGAACGTCGCGTTGCCGAACGCGATCAACGTCAAAGCGTGCAGAGAGCACACGCCGATCGCGTGGCACGTGGCCGTGCACTTTACGAAACGGCACATAACTTACAGAAAAAGTCCGATTGGTACCCGGCCATCGATGCTTACAATCGACATATCGCTTCGGAGTTCCCAGATCCAAACGGACTCAAAGACCGTTCACAAGCCGCAATTGTTCAGATTCGCAATATGATTTCTTCACGCGTCGACGAACTTTTGCAGGTGGCTCAATCTTCCTACCAATCAAAGAACTATAAAGAAGCTCTCGAAGCCGCAAAGAAGGCCAAAGAGTTCGATCCGAAGAACGACAAATCAGCCGAGTTCATCGGACGCGTTCGCCGCGAACTCGATGCGCAGATGCGCACGATCTACGAAGACGCGATTCTTCGCGAAGGTGTCGGTCGCGTTCAAGAAGCACAAGTTCGCTGGAAGCAAATCATGGAAAAAGATACGACCGATGGAGAATACTACCAGAAGTCTCGAATCAAACTCCGCAACTATTCGGAGCAGATTCAATGAAGTTTCTATTCGAGAGCCAGCCGTTTGCTGGCAACAACCCCCGTCCTACCCCAGAGGTCTTCATCGACCCTGCGATCAATACACTCATTATCGCAATCCCATGGGGCTCCCGAGAGTCCGCAAGACGGGTCATCGACCGCATGTCGGAATACCTGACATTCGCAAGCCAAGATCACGAGGCCACATCGCCGTTACCTAAGCTCTCTTGCCTTTCAAGCTCCGCCAATAATTTGCGAACCGCGGCGATGCTCGCCAACGACATGATTTATCGCGAAGACAACCAAGAGGAATACAAATCCGGAGTGGAACTTTTTGCGGCGACACTCTCTCAAAACGAACTCTCTTGGGTTCAAATCGGCGGTCCGCATATTCTACTGGCGCGCGGAAGCTCGTCCCTGCTTCCGCTCGGTTCCAATGTCGATCTCTCGCTAGACTTAACTTCCGATCAAGCGACAGAGCCCCTTCCCGCTTTACCGGCTCAGCTCCTTGGCCTTGATCCGCACGTCAACCTCATGATCAATAGCTTTCGCGCAAGAAGCGGAGATCGCCTGGTGCTGCTTTCCCACTCGCGCACGCCCGACAATCTCTTTTCTTTAAAGTCCAACGATATCGAACTTCGTTCGTTAGTTAAGACT
>JAVFAU010000112.1:0-6316 GCA_034002335.1 Bdellovibrionales bacterium
AGCCATTTCGGCCGCATCGCTGACGGTTCCCTCGAGAATGAACTTGTCGTTGATCGGAAGAACCTCGATTTCCGGATTTCCGATGTGATTCGAAATCATCTGCGCGATTTTTCTCTGCGCGACAGGACTGAGAGTCACAAGACTTGAAGCCTGAGCTTCGCCGTACTGTGCGATGACCGCGAGGATACGGCTAAGATCGCGCGGCAAAAGAACTTGTCCATCGACAACAACGCGGTTGTTGATGATCTTGACCGTGATGCCTTCGATATCCGCAAGAAGGGCGCGAATTTCGCGTACAACCTTTGTTAAGTTGCTGCGTTTTACGTCGAGAAAGAACTCGTAGATTTTATTGTCGTTTCTGTCGTGAATCGAAAGCGTCGCAAGTCCCTCGTTTCGCGGACGCATGAGGATGACCCCGCGAGCAAAGTCGACTTGAAGAGGGCCTACGACCTTTAAGTAATCCCCTTTGGGCTTCGCACCAGGAGGCAAGTAAGGCAGTTTCTCTTGGTGCTCCATACCGATGAAGAGACTAAGAGGTTTTTGGCGACGTGGGTCGAGGCGATTTGCTTCAAGGGCTTCTCGATCGGGTTCGTCCGCGGGTTTTGGTGTCGAGAGCGGTGGCGGCGTTGCCGTTTGAGCGTACGCACTCGATACGGAAAAAAGACATGCAATCGCAGATGCCGCTAGCACCCACGTTTGAATGACTTTTCCGCTCTTGAGTTTCGTACGAATCACTTTTCCCCCTTTTGCCCTATCCTAAAACCCTTGAAAGCCGCCGCGTCTTTGCGGTTGTTGTTGCGGTCGAGGCGCCGCGGCCGGTGGAGCCACGGCACGCGGCGGAGTCGCCGGTGCGCCCATTGGTTGAGCGGTGTTGTTGCTTGCCGCGGGCGTTCTCATAATCACAGGTTTTTGCAAAAGATCTTCGACCACGGTCGTGCGAAGCGGAGCTTGCAGACGATCGTTTGGATGGCGAAGCGTCGTGAAGATGCTGCCGGGAGCTGTCGCGAGAATGTAAACCAGCTGTTGCACTTCTTCTGGCTTCGCTTCGACCGTAATATTGGTGAAAGTCGTACTCGCGCTGAGATTGATGCGGTTGATTGTGCGTCCGTTGCCATCGAGTTCGAAGCGGCGCGGAATCTTGTTCATGACGTTAAGACCGGTCGCGAGAATAACGACGTCTTGCAAGATCGTGCGAACCTCGCGCCGTTGATCGCCGCCTTTTCCGTAATCAAGGGCGGCGACGATATCGATACGGTCACCTGGACGAAGCAGCTTCGATACACCGCGCGTGTCGTCGATCGGTAGCGTGATCGCGCGTTTTCCTGGAGAAACCTCCATCGAAAGACCTGTGTCTGGACCAGGTAAAAGGAGTTTCGTTTGTAACAGCTGCTCGCCCTTTTTTATTGGAACGGCTGCGACTTGGCCGACGGCTCCCTCCGGCTCCGTGACGGCTTCAGGCTGAATGAACTCTTGCGGGCGATCCACGACGTCGAGCTTCGATTCGTCGATTGTTTCCATTTCGGCGATATCAGCCGCAGCGACGACCACTCGTTTCGTCGTTCCGTATTTTTTCGCGAGCTCACTCTTTTGGGTTTCCGACCAGCTGTAAAGCATGAAGATGGCGAACATCGCCACTCCTATCGAAATCCAAAGCGTCCTTGTCTCGTTGCCACCCATCATGTACCCCTAATTAATCGCCACACCGGACGTTTAAACAAATTCCATATTGGGTCATGACCCATACGGGGCTGACACCTACTTGTGTCTGCACTCCATCGACGACTTGTTCAAAAAGCGTTTCATTATGAAGAGTCGGATTCTGTCGTGATCCGTCGTTTGCGACGCCTCCGAAGCCGACGCGCAAAGGACGCTCGGTCGCTCGGAAGTTGATATTGTTCGGCGCCGGATCGCCAGGGCGTTTCTCTTGAAGGATGCCGTGAATCCGGTTTCCGATGCGAATGTAGTGAGCCTTCTCGTCGGGAGAGGTGATGGGCTTATTGTCGCGGAAGTACGTCACGTTGGTGCGATTGCGCATAGTTTCGAATGCGTAAGCGCGTGCCGCGATGGAATTGAGGATGCCGGTGTGAATAACGCCGAAAGCGCCCATCGAGTACGAGAGAAGAATCACGAAAAGGAGCAACAACGGTATTGTTTCAACCGTCGCGATGCCTTTTTCATTTTGCAAAACGGATTTCTTTTTCATGGCTCAACACCCGTTATCCGCAAAAAGACGCGTGCTCCCTGGGCGCGCGTGCGTGGAGACCTCTCCATAGCTTCCGTGTAACCTTTGAATTTCGTCCCAGCGCGCTTGATTGAAGAGCATCATGCACTCTTCGGTGGTGACCTCTCTTCCGAGGAAAGTTTGCACGTTGGCCGCTCCCGTTTCGGGAGATGTCGTCGAACTGCCCAAGAAGGGAATGTTCACGTTCAGGATTTTCGCCTGAATATGCAGACGCGCTCCGTGGAAAATTTCGTTGTCGACGCTGGGGCTGTATTCTTGATTAAACCCCAATGTCGGATGTCCGAAATCGGGTTCCGCCGGCAAAGTGAACCAGCCACGATTGAAGATCGCTTGAAAAACAGGTTTGTCGCGCAGTTCGTTGTACTTGCGTGTTCCAAGATCTCGTTGCGCTTCGGGTGTTTGATGGGCCGCCCAGGAGGCGCGGGCCACGGCGAACGAAAGATATTGTGTGACCTCGACCAGCGAGAGCGTCATCGTGATCGCGAAGAACACGATCGTAAAGCACATGCCGATTGTCAGCGCGAAAATAAAGTCGAGAGTGAGAATGCCGCGTTCATTTCGGAGGTGTTTCATATTTCCCCCGATTGACCAGCGGTACTTTGGTGGCGATCGATTTGATTCGGATGTTGCGATTTTGAAATCGTGTGTCGCATCCAAACACCATCTTCGATCATGCCTCGCATCGGCGACCAAGGACCTTCTACGATATTGCGTAGAAAGCCTTGTTCCTTTGCGATGTTCGATAGTTTCAAGCCGATGCTGACGAAAACGATCATCAGCAAGACGGCTTCCATTGTGGCTTGTCCTTTTTCGTTTCTCAGTTTCATCGCAGCGCTCCTGAGAGAACGAGGTGACTTAACCAACCCAGAAGCAGGGGTGCCGTGAATGGAATATGGTGGAGCTGCAAACCGGACTTGGATCGAACGATCGCAAGTGAGGTTAGATTTTGGATCAACGTGCGAAGCTGGCCTTTGACCACGATTTGCACGAGTCCAAGAAGGGCTCCCCAGATTAGGCCGTACACGCCTGTCCAAAGAACTCCATGCCAACCGATCAGAATTCCGACGGCGGCCATGAGTTTCATATCGCCGGCGCCGACGACTCCGATGAGCACGAGTGGGAGAAAGAAAACGAGTCCCGCCGCAAATCCGAGCGAAGCGGGCAGCAAAGCGTGCGCGCCTCCTGTTGCGACGGTCAGCACGACGGCAACGGCACACGCAATCAAAAATGATCGATTCGAGAATTTGCGGCTGCGCAAATCCTCGATGACCGACCAAATTAGAATGCAGGTTGCAGTTGCAATGCTGGTCATAGATCTCCAGTAGGGGGAGGTGAGTCTGGAGCTGTCCAACGGTTGACGCCTTCACCCGGTTTTGTGAAACCGCGCCCAGTTGCGACGTGCTTTTCGATACGCGCACCAAGGCGAGGTCCCGAGTTCTGGAACACCTTCATTGGACCACTTTCACCAAAGAAAGCGCCTCCGAGAATGAAAACGAACATCCCCAAAAGAAGCGTGACTTCTAAGGTCATGGCTTAGCCCCTTTGCTTCAATAAAGAGGGTTACTGCTCGACGTTAAAGCTGTTCAATCCGCTACCAAGATTCGAAAGACGGCTGTCGATGAAGCTTGTGATCTGCTTTTTGAACATGAACGCCACTGTTACAACCGCAACCAGAATCAAGATGTACTCAGTCGCACCTTGAGCTGATTCGTCTTTCCAAAGAGCCTTGATTTTTGTTTTAAGAGACATAGTCCCACCCCTTCTTGATGAATCGTACTTTCCTATCGGTATTGGCGACGGCTGAGTTGAGACTACAACCCGCCTCTGGACCAATGGCCGGTGGCAAATACTTGATGACCCCACATGGAAGAAACGGACTACGAGCGGGAGATCGCTTCACTATAGATACATTCTCAATACGACGCGAATTTCTCGCAACAGGGTCATTTTTCGATACGGCTCAAATCGATTCAGTGGCATTTGGATGCAGATGGCCGTCACGATTGACTTTCTTTCGTCTCAAATTGAAACAAGACAGTATGGCAGAAATGACGATGAGCTATCTTTTGGTCAAAGAGTTTGAAACCGTAACAGCGGCGCATCGGGCCGCTGGTCTTTTGGCGAGTGAATGCGCCAAGAATGGCGAGTCCGAGTTTAAGTTGATCGAGGTTTCTCCCACGGCGGGCGGGGCCTGGGTCTGCGCCTGGACATCGTCGTCGTCCGTCGCGGACAACCTATCACGTCGTTTTCTGTTTGAATCCCTTAAGGTGAACGACGATGTGCTGAATGCGCTTCTTTCATTGACGGGCAAGGTGTCCGATGAAGCGTCGGCCATTGCGATTTTAGAGTTGGAATCCGTCGCGCCGCTCATTGCGCGTGCGACTGCGATCGCGACGATGCCGGGTAACCAAGATATTCGCCTGCACGAGATTCGTGTGAAGCGCGCCGGTCCGCGCGGAGCCTACGCTTTTTTCTGGATTCGCGCGAACGACATCGAGCAAGCGCAAAGCGTGGCGGCTCGATTTGAAGGCCTCACTGTGATCGCTCTTGAGGGCGAGTACGAAAAATTCTTTCGCTAGACCACAAGCCGTCGTTTACAGGCTTCGTTGGCAGTGTTCTGAGATGGCTTCTTCAAAACGACTTTGCCAGGTGAAATCTTGGCGCTGGCGAATTCTGCCCAGGGCGCTTTGAAATTCACGAATGGCCTTTCGATTGATCACACAAGCCGCTGTGAAAGCTTTCACGCTTTCTTCCATTTTTTGTAACTCAAGCGCGGCTTGAGCCAAGCCAAGCTGGGCGCGGTAGCTTTTTGAGTCGGATTTTACGCCGGCTGCATACCAGCGAAATGCGTCGACGAAGTTCTTTCTCTCCGTGAAATAATCTCCGAGTGCGGTTTGAATGGGTTCTGAATTGCGAATGCGTTTTGCTGATTGCACAAGAACCTTGCGTGCTTTCTCGGCTTCGCCCTGTTCGCGATAGGTCGCCGCGAGGTGAACGGCGTTCATTGGGTTGCGCTTGTCGGTTTTCAGAGCGAGTTCACAAGTCTCGACGGCTTTCTCATGAAAGGCGTCGGCTGCATAGAGGGAACAAAGTTCGCTGTTCCAGCGGCCTTTTTTGCCGAAGCGTTTCATCATATCGGAGAGAAGATCGCGCGCTTCTTGGCGCGATTCTCCCTTTACGAGCTCAGCAAGAAGAGTTTCATAAGCCGGTAGATACTTGGGATGAGTTTCCTTTGTTTTATAGAGAGACTCGATGGCGGCGTCTTTGCGCCCAGCTCGTACCATGGCCTGAGCGAGAAAGGTCTGCAACTGCGCATCTTTTGGAAAGCGAGCGTTTGCGAGCTCCAAGGCGGTGACTTCTTCGACGTAGCGTTCGAGCTGACTGTAGGCGCGTGAGAGAAGAACGAGTCCGGAGCGTCCGATCTTGGCTTTGTGTCCTTCGAGCACTTCGAGCATGCCGTGGTAGTCCTTCTTGCGCTCGAGCGCGACGGCAAGCTGTGCTCGCGCCTCCGCGTTGGAAGGGTCGCTTTCGAGTTCACGTCTTCGATAATTCACGTCGGCCTCGAGAGCGCTTGATGTCTTATTCTGAGACAGTGCTTTGGACAGCGGAGCTAGATATCCAATCAAAAAGGAGATGGCGAAGAGGGCGACAAAGGTCGAGCGCGTAATTTTCGCCTTAGGGAGGGAATGCTTCATCCTATTGGGAGATGTGCCGAAACGTTTCATATAGATAAGTCTGCCGCGAGAATGCGGCTTTTAAAAGTCCGAGAGTGTGGAAACCATGACCTTAAGACGTCTCAAGAAACGTTTTAATCAAAGAGGGCAAGCGACGTTGGAGATGATCCTGCTCGCGTTTATCTCGGTCATTGTGATTTTGGGACTGATCTACCGATTCAACACTGCGTTTCGTCAGTACACTGTGGAATTGTATGGAACGTACTATCGTTGCCTACTCGAAACGGGTGAGTTGCCTGGCGTGGGTAGTGTGTGCCGCGATCAAGGGGCTCGTTTTGCTATTGCCAATGGAAGCGTGCTTTTGCGTGAAGCGCCTGGGGATGGTCCAACCGGTGGCGGC
>JAVFAU010000113.1:0-6285 GCA_034002335.1 Bdellovibrionales bacterium
GATTGTCTCACTCAGATCGAGCGTCGCGCTCCGGGACGATTAGGGGCGGATCAGTCGACTTGTACAAGAAGATAGTTCTTGTTTCATATCACGTCGTTTGATCTCATTGAGGTCATGAGCGACGTGAGATCTTCATCGACATTCGAACAGCAGCCCGAACCACGATCTGAACAACCACCCGCGCTTCGGATGTGGGTTGAGTTTTTTGACGATCTTCAAAATATTCGAGGTCGATCGCTTAACACGGTTATGGCGTATCGCCGCGATCTCGAACTCTGGGAAGAGTACCGTCGCAAAAGCCAAGACATCCCTGGTTTCTTCTCCTTCATGAAGGACCGCGGGCTATCAACACGCTCGCAGGCGCGTGTGATCTCGTCTTTACGAACCTATTTCAGATTTCTTGAATCACATGGTTTTACTTCCCCGGAGCTGCGTGAGCTGCGTCCGCCTAAGGTGAAAGCAGGGCTTCCGAAAACTCTTTCTGTTGAAGAGTTCCAGCGTCTTTACAAGGCATCCGAAACAGAGAGCGCGGTTCGCACGGCTCGCAATCAGATTACGCTTCTTATGCTTTATGGTCTGGGTTGCCGTGTTAGTGAGTTGATTGGACTGAATCTCTCGGACTTCAACGAGACGGATCAGTGGCTTTCGATTTTGGGTAAAGGCAACAAAGAGCGAGCGGTTCCCCTCACTCAGGATCTCGCCGACGAATTACGGGCCTACTTGCGTGTGGCTCGTCCGGCGTTGCTTAAAAAGCCGACGGATTCGATTCTCGTCAACGATCGTGGACAGCGTCCATCGCGTGTGGATGTATGGCGCTGGCTTGCGGCATGGTCGGAGCGTGCGGGCTTTGATGAGCCAGTGAGCCCGCATCGCTTTCGGCACGGATGTGCGACGGCGCTTCTTGAGTCGGGCGCGGATTTACGTTCCATCCAGGTTCTTCTCGGTCACGCTTCGATTCAGACGACGCAGATTTACACAGCTGTGGCGAGTCGCTCGATGACGGAGACGATTGAGAATCATCACCCACTATCTGGAATTGAATCTGTTCGCGGGAAACCGGAACCAGAGGTTTAGGGTTTTCCGCCGGATTCTTGAGTCAAGGGTAACCTGTTTTATTTTTTAATTTGAACGCCTCTCGGATTATCGAGGGGCGTTTTCTTTTTAAAGTCTCGGAGTTTGAGCGTCGTATGCGATCTCAGGTTTGCTTTCTCCTGACGTGAGCCGGAAGCCACGGGCGAAGGGAAAAAGCAAAATGGGGAAATCAAAAAGGTCTGCGACGTCACTCACCGTGCGGTCCGTGATGTTGCGCGCGGAAAGTTTTGTCGAGCTTGAGATTGAGGTTCAACTTGTTCCCGGGCTCCCGACCATTCAGTTTTTGGGTTTACCGGAGCAGGGGCTTCGGGAATCGGCTCTGCGAATTCGAAGCGCTTTGCGGGCGAGCGGATATCAGATGCCAAAAGGGCGTCAGGTTTTAGTCGACATCAAGCCCCGGTCCGAGAAAAAGCACGGAAGAGGTCTTGATCTCGCGGTTGCGCTTTGTTTTCTCATGCTTAGTGAGCAAGTCGAAATTCCAGATTCGATTTTGGGAGCGATTTTATATGGTGACCTGAGCTTGGGCGGTGAGGTGAGCGTGCCGGAAGACTGGTTGCGGGCGCGTGTTCTGATCGCGGGCGATATGGTGACGGGGGAGACGACTGGTCGGATGAGTGGCGAAACGCCATCGACTCCTGGCGAGCTTCGTGATGGATGCGGCGAAGTGGGGTGTGGGAACGGTCGTGTGTGGACGATTTCGCACTTAAGCGAACTTCGTGAGGGGAATCTTGCGGAGCGCCTCTGGCTTCGCTCTGTGGTAGGTGATGTTTCGCAAGATAGGCCAGAAGAGTTAGATGCGGCTCTTCAGGGCATAAAGTTAGAACCCAAGCAAGCAGAGCTCGCCTCGCTTGCGGCACTTGGAGAGCTCTCTGTTTTGCTTGCGGGGCCGCAGGGAACGGGTAAGTCGACGCTCGCGCGTATCATGCACGGTTTGCGTCCGAGGCCGCGAGAGAGCGATGAGGTGCGCGATATTCAGCTTTGGTCGGGGCATGCTCTTTCGCGATCTCTTGAAAAGGTCGTACGCCCTTTGGTTGAGCCTCACCATACGACAAGTGAGCGCGCCTTTGTTGGCGGAGGTCAGCCACCGAGACCTGGCGTGATCACGCGGGCGCATCGTGGCACTCTTCTGATGGACGAAGTTCTTTTATTTCGTCCCGAGGTGCAAGAGGCCTTGCGTGAGCCTCTTGAAACGGGGGTCGTTCATCTTTCAAGAGGAACCGAGTCGCGTGAGTTTCCCGCGGATTTTCAGCTTTTAGGAACCACGAATCTTTGCGCCTGCGGTTTGTGGACGCCGCTAGCTCCGGATGCGTGTCTTTGTTCAAGTCGACAGCGGCTTCAGTTTGAAAGTCGTTTGCGAGGGCCATTTGTCGATCGTTTTCAGATGTTGGTTTTTACCAATGGCTGGCGACCGTCATCGGGAACAGTGGAGCTTGAATCGCTGGTAGAACGGATCACGCGAGGGCGCGAGTTTCAAAAGTCGCAAGGTCGTATGTCGGGAAATCGGCGTTGGAAGCCCGACGAGGAAGCGTCACGCCGCTATCTTGAGTATCGAGATCGTCAGTATGTCGGTTCTGAGCGCAGGCGACTTGCGATCTTGCGGGTCGCTCGTACCTATGCCGATCTCGATGGAAGAAGTGGTATTGACGATGACGACTTTAGGCGTGCCGAGGCGTGTGCGCTCGATACGTTTCATCAGCTTCTGATGCGTTTCTGATGTGTTAAATGTGAGATGTTAAAGAGGTCCGCCTTCGTAGACATGAAGCCAAAGCTCGTTTTGAGAAAGCTTCTTGAGGCGCTCTCGAATTTCGAGAGCTTCTTTGGAGTCGTCGGAGGGTCTTTGGTCGGTGAAGGCCTCGACGATGTCTTTCCAGTTTTCAAAGGCTTTTGTTTCGAGTGATTCGCGATCTTCTGTGGAGATCCGACCGAGTGTGCTCGCTTTTATGAGGCCCCACTCTGGGTACATGAAGGTTAGAAACTCGTCGGCGACAATCCCTAGAACCGCGACGGCGATCAATCGTCTCGTCAGTTCGATCGCGATTTCGATTTTGATATCTCTTAAAAAAGAAGTGTCCCGAGCATGGATGCGCTCGCGCAAGACGATTTCGACTTGAGGCCATACGGCCCGTTCGTATCCGTTCGGCCGGAACGTTTGAAAACGTATCGGTTTTAAGTAAAGCGGAAGACCCAGAACAATAGTCGTGGCCGCGTTGATAGCCGTAACTTTGGCTATTTCAAGACTTTGCGTGTGGCGCTCACGAAAATCACGCCATGCCTTTGAGCGCGGACTTCCGGAGTCGTATCCGATTTCAAGCAGGATGTTTTCGAGGCGGACGCGTGTGGATTCGTGTTGCAGGCGTGCGTGGAGAACCTCTGAAATCGAAGCATGGCGGCGGCTCAGGGGCAGAAGTTTAAGCGAGGTTTCTTTCGCGTCGAGCAGTAGAAGCGAAGTGAGTCGTTCGGCTTCGCGCTCAGCCGAGATTCGCTCACGTTTGTTAAAGCGCTTTTCAAACTGTCGAATCGCTCTTTCGCTTGCGTTTTGTTGAAGACGTTCGCGAAATTCGAGTGGGAGAGTCGATTGAAGTTCGGTTGAGTTCAGAAAAAGATTCGAACAGCGCGCGGA
This sequence comes from Bdellovibrionales bacterium, assembly GCA_034002335.1. Classification (GTDB taxonomy): domain Bacteria; phylum Bdellovibrionota; class Bdellovibrionia; order Bdellovibrionales; family JAMPXM01. The sequence goes on from JAVFAU010000113.1 coordinate 3,713, forward strand.
TGCCTGGGCCGCGCGCGGACTTGAAAACAGGAGCACGAGTAGAAGGGAAAGCTTCCACGTACTCATGTGTTAGGGAACCATGGCCGGTGGTTCAGGGGCGTTGATCGGCGAGTATCCGCGATCCATGTCGTACGGACTTGGCGCAGAGACGTTGCGAACGGTAAAGCCGGTTGGCGTGAGCACCGAGGGCTCCATGCCGCCATTTTCTTGAATGAAAGCGTGCAGGCGGTCGAAATATTCAAGTTCTTGCAGGTGATCGACTCCAAGCGTTCTCGCGATGACGTTACGGAAGTATTGAACTTCGTTCGGGCTGCGATCGCCGTCAAGAAACTGCATTTGAACGATGAGCTCGGCCATACGCAAACGGTGTTCGCGTGAGACCACGCGAAGGTCGGTCACGTAGCTTTGAGGGATCTCGTCGTAGGTCAGAAGCTCCGTGAGCAAGCGATTGAAGCGAGCCGTGTTTTGGTTTCCGGTGCACGCATAGGCCGAGGTTGCGTCGACCTGTACGGCTTTGAGATCGTCGAGTCCGCAGGCCTTGGACGAGCGCGCGATATTCATAATGAATTTGATTTTGTTTGCGAACTCCTCTTCGGACTCAGCTCGAACGGGCGATGTGGAGGGGATGCCGTCGTTGAGAGAGAGAGCCATAAGCTTAAAGAATCCTTCGCCAGTCGGGGTCATGAGAAAGCGACGGAAGTTTTCGTTGTGAATCGCGCGTCGAGAATGGCGTGCGGAACGGAAAACGTACTTCGCGGCTTGGCCGAGGATGTAAGTTTCGGTCGCGGAGCGGGCACCGTGCGCGCCGGCTTTCACGAGTGACATGAGGTTGATCTTGCTTGCGATAGTTCGCAGCGCGCCAGATTTTGGTTTGCCGCCCTTTGACTCATTTTCGGCGGTCGCGAGAACCTCTTGCGCCGCGGGGGGAATGGTCTTTGCGATCGCCGGATTTTTTAAGAAGCGTTTTAGAAAGTCGACCATCTCGCCCGGAGAGGATGATTTTAGACGGCCCAGTGTTTCACCAAATGAGCCTAAGATGCCTGTGACGGCGGATGAGTGGGCGCCGTACTGGCCCGCGACTTTTGCGGTCGAGAAAATCACGAGCAATACGATTTCTTTTTCAGAGTTCGAGAGCTCGATTCCGTAGAGGTCTGACAGACGAAGCGCAAGGTTGGCGTTGATGATGAAAGTCATCAAGACCTCGCTTGAGACCCCGATAAAACGACCGCTGGTTCCGATGTCCGTGAGCACACCTTGCAGAACACCGACAGGGATCGAGTATTTCGTCGCATCGCGAATGAGCTGTTCGGCTAGGATGTCGAGGGCGACGCCGTCGAACTCCTGTTTAAGTTTGAGGTTTGCTTTGCTGATGTCGAGATTCAGAAGGTTGAGCCGGTTGAGCATCTCGAGAAAAGGACCTGGCTTGTAGCCTTCGGCGCGGGCCTTGGCCTCTTCCGCTTCGAGTTCTTGAATGCTTTTGCCTGTACGCGATCGAACGATGCCTTCGATGTTTTGAGCGTCGCGCGAGAGTCGGCTGCGACTGATCTCCCACATCGTATCGTGGATTTCGGGATTGGCTCCGATGGTTCGTTTGATGCTTTCAACACTTTCGACACTTTGACTTTGCTGGCTGCTGGCCGAAGTCGTGGGTGAGGACGCCGGAGCGGAGGATGGCACGGGTGCGGGTGGAGCTGCCGCCGGGGGGGCGGGCGCTGGAGCTGGAGCGGAGGATTCTGGTGCATTTAAGATGTTTTGAAGATTCACGGAGCCCGGTACCGGAGATAAACCGGTTAAGTGGGAGCTACCTGGCGTCTTTTTTAGTTTTAGCTCGAGCGCATCGATCATGTTCGTGATCCGTGCGGCATCCGCTGAGTTGAAGCCCTCTTTGGCGAGTTCTTCACGGGCTTTTTGCAGGAGTCGTGTCGCTTGCACAGCGTCTCCTGATTTCGCGGCTTGAAGCAGAAGTTTGCTAATGAGCGAGGCGCCTGAAGTGGGTGCCGCTTCTTTGGTGTTCATGGGCTGATTGGACGATTCTGCCTGTGTGTCTTGGTCGGCAAATGCCTCTTTATGAAGCGAAAAAAGAAGGGGTGTGCAAAGGAAGGTGAGAAAGAGAACTCGTGGTCTCATGCGTGAAATTTCAGCCATTTCTATTTCCATTTTCTGTTTTGCTCGAAAATTACTCGAACTTTTCGCTCTTGGCCTCTCTCACCGAATCGCTCTCGGGAGGTTTATCTTTTGGCCTAATACAGCACCGAAGTGTTGCAGGCCCAAATTAGGCTGTCGGTAGCGGGAAATCCAACTCGTTTTGGGGACTTAAGAACAAATACAAAGTGTTGTGAGAGTCGACGGCGCTTCGGTGATTCGAGGGCCAAAAGACCGTGTAAAACAGGGACCATTCGAGTTTGACGACGGGCCTAGGTTTCATTTAAACATGGAGGACTCGCTTCGCGAGGACTCTGATAGGGTGACCGGCAGGGTGGTATGGCCGAGGAGTTAGGCAGCGGACTGCAAATCCGCGTACGGGGGTGCGAATCCCTCTACCACCTCCAAATTTCGGAACCCGAATTAGTCGA
>JAVFAU010000114.1:0-6284 GCA_034002335.1 Bdellovibrionales bacterium
AATTGGCTGGAGGTCGCGATGACTCACAAATCGTATTCGAATGAAAAGAAGGCTTCGGAGAACGGCTTGGGGGCCGAACACAACGAGCGCCTGGAGTTTTTGGGTGATGCGGTTTTGAGCGCTTCGCTATCGGCGCGACTGATGCGCGAGTTTCCTTTGGAGAACGAAGGAGCGCTTTCGAAGCGTCGAGCGAGCTTGGTCAACGAAGAGCGATTGGCGTCACTCTCGACCCGTCTAGGGCTTCACGAACGTTTGAAGCTCGGAAAGGGAGAGATGAAGACCGGTGGTGCGTCCAAACCACGCCTGCTTGCGTGCGGTTTGGAGGCATTGATCGGAGGCATCTTTTTGGATGCGGGGGCGCAAGGGTACGAAGCTGCGGACCGTGTGATCGGAGCCCTTTTCGCGGGTGAGATCGAAGGTCTGCGCGAGGCCGCTGTCGACTATGAACGTGACTATAAAACTCGCCTTCAAGAGTGGATTCACGGGCAAAAAGGCGCGACGCCGACGTATCAGTTGCTCGAAGAGTTTGGGCCGGCTCACAATCGCAGTTTTCGAGTCGCGGTGATGGTCGGAGACAGTGAACTCGCTCAAGGCGAGGGAAAAAGTAAAAAAGCAGCGGAACAAGAAGCGGCCAAGGCCGCCTTGTCAAACGCACAGCAGCTTGAGCCTCAAGCGGGATTGAAACGGGAGCAAAACGGATGAGTTCGGGATATAAAGCTGGGTTTGTAGCACTACTGGGTGAACCGAACGCGGGTAAGAGCACGCTCATGAACGCTATCTTGGGCGAAAAGATTTCGATTGTTTCGGAAAAGCCGCAGACAACGCGCGTGCGTATTCACGGCATTCACTCGGACGAAAATTCACAAATCGTTTTCGTCGATGCGCCGGGAACGATCGAATCGACCTCTGGAATCAATTCGTTTTTGAAGGAGGAAGTGAGCGACGTCGTTGTACGAGCCGATGCGATTTTGGTCGTACTCGCGGCGGACACTCTTGATAAGACGGCTATTCGTCTTCTCGAGGTCGCGCGCAATTCGAAAAAGCCCTACGCCATCGTCGTGACAAAGGGTGATCTTTTAGTCGGAGAGCGCGCGCCAAAGAGTCTTCCGACATTGATGGCGTCGCAAGAGCCCTTTGTGGTGATTTCGGCGAAGGCGAGGGAAAAAGAGGCCCGTTCGGAGGTGTTGCAGCGCTTACGGCCGCTGCTTCCGGATGCGCCGGGGCCGCTGTATGACGAAGAGATGCTCACGACCGAAACCATGCGAAAGCTCGCGGCGGAATTCGTTCGCGAGGCGTGTTTTCAGCACACAAGACAGGAAATCCCATACGGGCTTGCGGTGCGCATCGTAAAGTTCGAGGAGCCTCAAATCGAAGGCGAGATTACAAAGATCTATGCCGAGATCGTGGTGGATCGTCCGGCGCACAAGGCGATCGTGATCGGAGCCAAGGCTTCGAATTTAAAGAAAATCGGAACGGACGCTCGCGCCTCGATCGAGCGTCTGATGGGTGAAAAAATATATCTCGATTTGCATGTCGATGTCCGCGAGGGATGGACCAAGAACAAGCGAATTTTAAAGGAACTCGGTTATGTCATCGTCAAAGAGTGAGTCGCTGTTTCAGTCGTACCGTCCCACGTCGAGGGTCGCAATTATCGGGCGACCAAACGTCGGAAAGTCGACGCTGTTTAATTTTCTTACGGAGTCGCGCAAGGCGGTTGTGAAGAACCAGCCGGGTGTGACGCGCGATATTTTAATCGAGCCGGCCGAAATCTGGGGCGTGAAGTTCGACGTGATCGATACGGGCGGCCTTACGGAAGCATCGGACACGTTTTCACAGCTCATTCGCGAACAGGTGATCGAGTTTCTTTCGAGCGTTGACCACTTGATCGTCGTTATGGACGGTCGAGCGGGGCTTTTGCCTGAAGACCGCGATATCATCCGTATCGCGAAAGAGACGGGAAAGCCGTTCTTGCTTGTCATCAATAAACTCGATCGCAGTCACGATCTCGAGCTTTCGAAAGCGGAGTTCTACGAGTTCGGTGAGCATTTGGTTGCGACGAGTTTCGAAATGCGTCTTGGCATGGACGAAGTGCTCGAATGGATCGTCAATCAGGTTAAACAAACCGAGAATACGGTTCGTGAAGGTTTGAAGCTTGCGATGGTCGGAAAACCGAACGTCGGAAAGAGTTCCCTTTGCAATCGACTGCTTGGTGAGAACCGGCTTTTGGTTTCGGATATCGCGGGCACGACGGTTGATTCGGTCGATACGGAACTCGTCTACGACGAGCGGAAGTTCATTTTGATCGACACCGCTGGATTACGCCGTTCGGCGAAACGCGAAGAGGACATCGAGATCATCTCGGCGTTCAAGTCCGAGGACGCCATGCGCCGGGCCGATATCGTGCTTCTCGTCATCGACGGCGAGCTGGGGCCGAGCGATCAAGATGCGAAGATTCTTGAGTCATGCCTTGATGAGCACAAAGCGGTGATCGTGGTCGCGAATAAATCGGATATCGGTGAGCGCGAGATCCCTCAGTTTCGTAAATGGTTTCAGCAGCGCATCGAAGAAGAATTCCACTTCTTCAAAGACGTGCCGATCGTTTACACGTCAGCGAAAACGGGTCGTGGCCTTCACGAGCTATTCGAGGCCATCTTGTTGATGGAAGAGAAACTTTCGATGCGCATCCCGACTGGCGAACTCAATGACTTCTTTATGAACGTTATTCGTCAGGCGCCAGCTCCGGTTTGGGGCACGACGAACGTGAAGTTTTACTACCTCACGCAAACGCATCAAAAGCCGCCCGCATTCATCGCATTTGCGAACCATCCGGACGGCGTGAACAAAAGCTACCGTCGCTTTTTGTCGAAGCGGATTCAAGAGCAATGGGGACTTCAAGGGGTTCCGATTCGCATTTTCTGCATGGGCTCCGGGCGTCGTAGTTCACAAGGGGACGAATAGAGAATATGTCGAATCGGCGTGAGACCCACTGGGGAACGAAATTTGGTTTCTATCTGGCGGCTGTCGGTTCGGCACTCGGTCTTGGGAATTTGTGGCGCTTCCCGTTTGTTACGGTTGAAAACGGCGGTGGCGCGTTTGTTCTGATTTACATCGCGTTCGTACTTGTCATCGGTCTTCCGATTTTAATCGGCGAGCTGATGCTAGGGAAAATTACGCGCCGCGGGTCCATCGCGGCATTTCGTAAACTCGAGCATGACGAAGAGATTGGCGAAGGGACGCGCGGGACTTTTGGAGCCGGCCACTTGGCGGCGCTTGCGTGTTTATTGGTCGTCTCGTACTACGCGGTCGTCAGCGGTTGGGTTTTGCATTTTTTGATGCAATTCACGTTCGGAGGCATTCTTTCGTCGGGCGAGAATGTCGACACGAGTCTTCGTTTGTTGAAAGACAGCGGCCTCTTGCAGGTCGCGCTTGCGAGCGTTCATATTTTGATTTCGCTCGTGATTGTCGTGAAGGGCGTTCAAGAGGGTATCGAAAAGTGGGTCGGCAACATCATGCCGATCTTCGTCGTTCTCCTGGGTATTCTCGTCGTAAAGTCGCTGGCTTCCGGACAGGCGATTGAGGCGTTGCGGTTTCAGTTTTATCCGGATTTCACGAAGCTCACATGGTATTCGCCGCTTCAAGCCTTGGGGCACGTTTTCTTTTCTCTTTCGATTGGAATGGGAACCATGGTGGCCTTTGGCTCTTATCTCAAGCCGGAGACGCGTATTCCGAGCGCGGGTTTTCGTGTCACGACGCTTGATACGGTGATCTCGCTTTTTGCGGGGCTTTTGATTTTTCCGACGATCATGGGGATGAGCATGGGCGGATCGGGACCGGAGCTTCTTTTTAGGGCGCTTCCTCGGCTCTTGCAGGGAATCGATTCGGGCTGGTTTTTTGGCGTCGTCTTCTTTGTGTGTTTGTACCTTGGGGCGCTTGGGGCTTCGATCGGTCTTCTTGAGGCCTTGGTTGCGAACGTCACCGAAGTTTTCAAAGTGTCTCGTGAGCGTGCGGGATGGGTCGTGGGAATCGTCACGGTCTGTGGGACGATTCCGCCGGCGCTTTCGTCAAGCGGGCTCAAGTCGGTGACGTATCATGGGTATTCGCTGTTTGCGCTATGGGATACGGTGGTTGTGAACGTGCTGCTTCCGATTGGCGTACTCGCATTTTGCCTGGCGCTTGCGAAGAAGCTGAAGGCGGAGCCCGCGATTGCCGAGTTCGTGAACGACGACTCGCTTGTGACTCAAAAGCTGTACTCGCACTGGCGGTTTGTCGTTCGGTTTGTTATTCCGGCGATTATTGTGATCAGCCTCAGCATCGCGCTTGTGAAGTTTATCTTCGATTTGTTCGCGCCGTCTTACTCTTGATGAAGGGTCGGTCGCGTTTGACCGGGCGGAGAGCTGATCGTACCGCCTTTGCTTGGGGCCGATGATGTTCTGTTTTTAGCGTCGACGTAGACGGCCCAAACTTCTTTTAGACCTCTTCGTGAATCAAGAGCCTGGCTTGCGGCGCTGTAACGTTCCTGAGTCCATGAGTCGTCGAGTCCAAGTTCGAGTGCTTTTGCAAGATACGATTGAGCCGCAATCAAGGAGCCGTAGTCTCCGGTCATGGCTTTGTTGAATGCGAGGTGGCCGGCGATGCGATACGCGAGGGCTTGGTCTCTTGAGTGCCTGAGGGTCTCAAGAGCGAGCCGTTCGGCCATGGCCAGGGCTTTTGGATCGTCGGTTATGACATCTGGGGAGGCGTAGTAAAGCGAGGCGGCTTTGCCGATCAGCGCGTTTGCGAGAAGGGCCTCGGCCTCTTGCAGGTGGGTGATGGAAAGAGCGGCTCGACTCTGTTGTATCGAATGATCCCAGAGTTTTAGTTTGAGAAGTTCTTCCGCGAAACGAATGTGAAGCCAGACGTTTCGCGGTGATTCCTTAATCGCTTGATTGTAGAGATCGGTAAAATCTTTTGTGCGTCCTTGGCTCAATCGAAAGGCGGCCATGTTTTCGAGAACGGCCGTGCGTCCTGATTGCGATGACTTTTTTTCGATGGCGCTGAGATACCATTTTTCGGCTAAGGCAAGATTGCCGACCTTTTTGTAGATATGCCCCATTTGCATGGCATCCCGTGCCTGATTTGTATAGTCGCTCGAGCGGCCGCCGTTTTCGAGAAGAATGGCGTTGTGGAGTGCGACGGTCGCCTCTTTCGATCTGTTTTCAGAAAGAAGCATGTTGGCGTGAACGCGATGAAACTTTGGAAGCTTCGAGAGTTTTCCGATGAGGGTCGAGAAAAGCTTCGCGCTTTCGGCGACATGTCCGGGGAGGAGCGTTCCAGATGGTGTGCGCCCTGTTTCAAGAATCGCGGCGGCGTATTCAAGGGTCATCTGGTCGGTGCGGAGCCCGCGTCTCATCATGTCGCGAGTCGCGAGCCAGATTTTGGTGTGAGCCAGGCGTTTGAGTTGCGGGGCATTGAGGTCGTCGAGGATCTTGATGTCTTGTTGGGTTATGAGGCTCACAGGCTTTCTGAGAGTCTCGACTTCCTGTTGGCTGAGACTGAGCAGTGTTTGATCGAAGGTGGGTCTTGGCCCGATGACAGCCTTTGTCTTAAGCAGGCACCTTGAAAACTCCGCGAGTTCCTCTTGAAACGAATTGGTCGCAAGGGAGTTCGCCGGAATGCGTGACGAACCGAAGCGCAAGTTTTCAGTGAGAACGACTTCGTCCTTCGCTTGAGCATCTTTTGTGAATCTCGTTTCGCGGCTAAGGGAAGCAAACGAAGTGAGCGAGAGACAAGACGTCGCAGTTTCATCGGCGAGAAGTACTCCGCGAATTTTCGTTTCGGACTCTATCGTGAGATTTCGGGATAAAATGAGGTCGGTTACGCGAGCCGGTTTTCCGGCGCGAGCGCGGGCCAGAAGAGGGATCCCTGAGATGCCAGGGGTCGAGAGATCGAACTCGCGCTGTTCAGTTTTATTGTGAGTCGAGTATGTGATGGCTCTTGGGGCTGCGTAGGAATAGCTTAATTCGAAGATGCGACCACGTCGGTCTCCGGTATTGACCCGAATGATTGGCGCGCCGGATTCCGTCTTTAGCTGCAAGCCGAGAAGCGACGTGAGATAAGGTTCGATCTGTTGAGCGGGCTGTGAAAAGTAAAGCTGCTTGAGTTCCGCCGCAAGAGGGCCTTCGATGGAGACTTTGCCCGTGCCGATGACGGCGGAGTCGGCCCGTATGTCGAGGTTCTGCTGGATCCTCACGATCGAAGGCATCAGTGTTTCAAAAGGCAGGCGGTCAAAGGCCGGGGCGTCTTTT
>JAVFAU010000115.1:0-6202 GCA_034002335.1 Bdellovibrionales bacterium
CGTGTGCTCTTCCGATCTTTTTGGTAAGTCATTTTCTGGCCTTCAGGGCATCAAGTCGATTGAGGATTTTGACCTCAAAGATCAGCGCGTGTTTATTCGTCTCGATCTGAACGTTCCGATGTCGGGTGAACCCGGCGGCCTTAAGATCACCGATGACACACGTATTCGCGCGGCTCTGCCGACCGTGAAGTACGCGCTCGATAAAGGAGCCAAGGTCGTATTGGCTTCGCATCTTGGTCGTCCTGAAACGGATGCGGACCGCCCTCAGTATACGCTCGAGCCGGTCGCAGCTCGTTTGGGAGAGCTTCTTTCTTGCGAAGTTATCTTGATTGAAGAGCCGACGTCGGATGCGCCGAAGGCTTTGTTGCCGGGCCTTAAGCCGACGCAGCTTCTTTTGCTCGAGAACGTTCGTTTCGAAAAGGGTGAAACTAAAAACGCGGCGGAACTCGCAAACGTGATCGCCGGTTACACGGATATTTATATCAACGACGCGTTTGGCGCGTCTCACCGAGCGCATTCGACGATCGACGCGCTTCCGCGGTTGATCGCAAAACGCGGCTGCGGTTTTTTGATTAAAAAAGAAGTCGAGTGTTTGAACGCGTTGATGGCGGCTCCTGCGAAACCTTTTGTCGCGATCATGGGTGGAGCAAAAGTCAGCGATAAAATCGGCGTGATCGAAAGCATGCTGGAATCCGTGGACACGTTCCTCATCGGTGGAGCGATGGCTTACACGTTTTTAAGCGCCAAAGGTCTGCCGGTCGGGAAATCGCGTGTCGAAAAAGAGCGTCTCGCGTTCGCGCGCGAACTCTTGGGGCGTCTCGATGCACGCGGAAAAAAACTTCTTCTCCCGGTCGATCACATCGTGGCGAATGATTTCCTGGCGCCAAGCCAAATCGAAACCGTCGATGGCGAGTCGATTCCGGAAGGCATGATGGGGCTTGATATCGGACCAAAAACAAAAGAGCTCTATCGCAAAGAGATCTCGCGCGCGAAAACGGTGTTCTGGAATGGGCCCATGGGCGTGTTCGAGCGTCCTGAGTTCGCAAAGGGGTCATTCGGTGTAGCCGAAGCGTTGGCGAATCTTGCGGAAAACGGCGGAGCGGCGATTGTCGGTGGCGGCGATTCGGCGGCGGCGGCGGAAGCCTCTGGATTCGCGCCTAAGATGACTCACATCTCGACAGGCGGTGGAGCTTCGCTAGAGTACCTGGAGGGCGCAAAGCTTCCTGGTCTCGAGGCTCTGCGTTCGGTTCGTGAGTCCGCAAAACCGACATTCTAGTGTTTTCACGGTTTCGGGAGGGGGAATCTATGCGTGATTTTATTTTGGCGGCAAATTGGAAGATGCATAAAAGTCCGCGTGAGGCGGTTCAGTTCTTTCGCGATTTTGTTCCCGCGCTCGAATCGAAACTAAAACTTGCTCCATTGGCCGAATCCGGCGGGGCTCCGAGAGTGGCCCGTGGGTTTGGTCAAGGGCCGAACAAGGGCGCTCGGCGCGTTCTTTTTTTCGTTCCGGCATTGAATGTCTTCGCGTCGGAACAAGCGGTGCGTGGATCGGGCCTCGAACTTGGCATTCAGAATATCCATTCCGAGGCGAAGGGCGCGTTCACCGGTGAGAATTCGCCGGTTGTCGCATCCGAAATGGGTGTCTCTTGGGCTCTTGTCGGGCATAGCGAGCGGCGCGCTCTTTTTAGCGAAACGGATGCGCAGACGGGACTCAAAATGCAGGCGGCGCTCGTGCATGGCTTGTCCGCGATGATCTGTGTGGGCGAAACGCTTGCGGAGCGTGAGGCGGGTATTACGATGACAGTCGTTGAACGTCAGCTCGATGCCGCGCTCACCGGTATCGCCGAGACGTTGCGTGCGACGCCGGATCGTGTGGCGGTTGCTTACGAACCTGTCTGGGCTATCGGTACAGGCAAAGTCGCAACGCCTGAGCAAGCCTCCTCCGTTCATCAATCCATTCGTCAGTGGCTGGTCGGAAAATTCGGAGCAGAGACAGCCGGTCTGATTTCGATCCTCTACGGCGGAAGCGTTAAATCCGACAATGCGGCTGCGATCGCGGCTCAGCCCGAAATCGATGGCTTCCTGGTCGGTGGGGCTTCCCTTGAGCCTCAATCATTCTTGGGTTTGATTTAAAGCGAGAAGGGCTTCTCGAACGGCGAATCTTTACATCCGAGTGCCTCGAAAATGGTCATATTCATAGAGATGTTCTATCGTGCCCGGTCAAATTCGGCGGCTCATGGTGGGCCTGTCTACTGAAGGATGACCATGCAAAAAAGAGTTTCGTTTCTCGTGATGGCTTTGGTGTTGTTTGGTTCGGCGGCGCTTGCTCAATCGAGTAGGTCAGGGCGTGTGAGCGTTGATGATTTGCCGAATCGTGCGAAGTTCGATTCGACGTCGCATTCGCTGAGAACCGATGAGACGACGGGCCTTTCTATTGGCGCCGATCTCTATCAGGCGAAGGTCGATGAACTTGGCAATATCATTCGCGCAAGTGGCGGTGACGCGAAGGCGATTGAAAAAGCGGTGATTCGAAGAAACGAAGGTCTGATTCAAAGAATGCAAGGCCTTAAGTTTCCGGTCGTGCCTCGCAACCGAGTGAATGCTTTAAATCGCAAGCAGTTGCGTGCGACCCTTCAATCGATCGAGGCGACGCCGGCAAACGACGCGCGCAACGACATGAAGATGCAATACGATCCGGACGGTGCTTTTGGTTTTTGCTTTGGGCGCGCTTATTTCTTCGCGAACGAAGCCGGACTTCGTGGTCTTGTGAAAGACTCGATCAAGAAAGTTTTCCTTATCGGAAAAATGCAACTCAAAACTCCGATTTTGGGAGTTCCGCTTCCAATTGGTGTGTGGCAGTTCCACGTCGCGACGGCGGTTCGTGGCGTCGATGGCGCTTGGTATGTTCTCGATAATCACTATGATCGTTCGCTTAAGAAGGTGCCGACGGTAACGGAATGGTACGAGTTCTACCGAAAGCATCTTGATTCGGTCGTCGATTACGACATCAAGATGGCCGATGGCGGAGTCGAGCAGGCGAGTGCCAAGGCTTTGTTCTTATACTTCACGGATCCCGATAAAATCGGCGCGAGTTCGATGGGATACAACGTCGAAGGCTTTTACGGGACGGACATCAACGGCGATGGATACATCGATCGTTCGAACGAGGCGTTCTATAATTCCTACTTTATTGATCTCGATCAGTACTTTGACGATATGGTGAAGCATCTTTCGCTCTGTTCCCCGGTTCGCTACGCGCCGATGAGCGAAAGCTCGGCTTTGTGTCAACGGCCAGAAGAGAAAGCGAAAGTCGATAGCTGGCAAGCGTATCTCAAGCGTCTTAAGCGCTTGTTGGAAGAAGAAAAAGACCGGGAGTTTTTTGAACGCTTCGGCGGCAGCGGCTCGTAAGAACGCATGCGTTTCATGCTCGCCGCCATTTTTAGTGCTCTCACTGTTCTTATGGCGGCGGCCGTGTCAGAGGCGGGTTCGCTTGTTCGAATCGGAGTGATGAACTCTTTTGCTGTCGAGAACGGCGGCTCTTTTACGCTCATTACGGTGTCCGTTCCGATGGTTCACCGTTCAGATACGGTTGGCGTTACGAGTGCCGAGTTGGAAAATGCCGTAAAGGCGGGAAAGCTTACGCTCGGTATCGCGGACCTTAACCCGAACGAACAGTCGTTTTATCTGGCCAAGCCCGAGCGGTTCGTGATTTCAGACGGCACTCTTTGGAAGCCATTCGTGATCGTGGATCATCGAAACGGAACGCCGCTGGATCAAAAACTTCGAGGGTTCATTGCGCAGATTTATGGGGGTCGGTCCACCGAGATGATCCTTAAGTCGCTGACGGTCGATCAAATCGTCGGACGTTTGAGTCTTGTCTTGCCGACGTTGATTCGGTTTCAAGAGACTTCGTCAGGTTCCGGTCGATTGGATCTCTTTGAAAACTCGGCGTTGCAGACAGGTCCCATGGCTTCAGGCGTTTACGAGGCCGAGCGTGAACGAGTTTTTCAGGTGGCTTTGGATGACTACAGGTCATGGCGACAAATTCGAAACGCGATTTTTCAGACAAGTGCCGTATTTCCGGCCGTTCCTCTAGAGCGTTATCTTGAGATCGGCGAGGGGCGCTGTATTCATATCGCTTTGACGGCAAGTTTGATTCTTGAAAAGCTGAGGGTTCCTCATCGCTTCGTTCTGGGAGCGAATGTCACGGACGAATCCGACGGCAGCGGGGTTGGGCATTCTTGGATCGAGCTTCCGGATGGTCGAATCTTCGATGCGGCTTGGAGTACGCTCGGCTCCCGCGGTGAGGCGCATTCCGTGCATCCAACTTGGTTTCGTTTCGGAAACGAGCTCGGTCAGAGTTTTCGTTATGCTTATGAGCGCTTTAACATGGTTTCGTTCTAAGGCCGAGCGGGGCGCGCTAGTTCTCGATACACTCGAACGGTATGGCGAAGCAAAAGTCCACCACGAATGTGCGTAGGAGCGGTGGGCCGTCGGAACAAGTCGTGCTGTTCGTTTGAGTGGGCGCTTTTCGTCGTTCCAGCGCGCGCGCAATGGTTTCTTTGTCGTATCCCAGGCCTTTCATCACGAGGCCAAGTTCGGCATCATCGATGCGAGTAAGTTCTTCGTGAGCTTCGCTTAAAAGTTCGGATATTCTTTCGCACTGATTTTTAATGCACTTGATTGCGGCCTTGCTATAGGCCGCTTCGCGACTTTTTCCTCGAGAGGCATGCTTTATACCAGCTGTGCCCTCGGAGCTAGATACCGGGTGTAAGTGCCGGCAAAACCAAGGGCCGTCTTCACTCTCATGAATAGCTTGGTCAGGCGTCGAGAGGGTGAGGTTCAACCAAGCATCGACTGTTCTCTGATCGGGAGGCGATGCCGCCGATGAGATCAAGGAGCTAAGGGTGACTAGAATAAAACACGTCGCTTTGGCGAGCCTTATCGTATTCATATTGTTCTCACACAGAATTTTTCGAGAACCTCTTCAAATGAGCCCACGTTTTTACGCGCAAGGTAGGGTTTGTTCTGTGTGATGTAGAATAGGTACAGATTGATGCTTGAATGGGGCTAACACATCACCACAAGCGCCGTGGCCTGCTGTAGGCTGAGCTCGTCGAACCGATTCGACCAACCGATCTGCATGCGCCGGAAGGCTTCGTGAATGAAAGTTCCGGCTTGGGTTATTACGCCGGCTTCATTCCATACCTGGATATCGATATCCACGGTCGCGCTTTCATAGTAGGCGACGGTTTTGATATTGCTTTGTTGAATGATGGGGAGGGGCAGGTAAGACTCCGGTGCGGAAAGCTTTCGGTAGGAAAAATTCCACTGCATAGGAAGCATGAACGCGGAATGAATATGGCTACCAGTGACGTCGAGGAACTGCTGTTCCCATTTCTCGACGATCGTGAGCGCAAGATCCAAGGCCGGTATTTGTTCTCGGAATTCATATTCGTTGGCTCGAGTCAGCGACAACTGGAAGTCGACCTCGACTTGACTCGCCGTCCATTCACGAAACGACGAAGTGTCCTCGAAGTTTGAATCAATGTTGAAAAAATCCACGAGAATCGGGGTGTTTTGTTTGTACCAGACCCCGCCGCCACCCGCGCTTTCGTTTCCTCGAAGGGCTTGGGTTTGGGTTTTGGTTTGGGCCAGTTGCGCGCCGAAGATGAGACCGATGAAGAGTCCGACTGTTGGTATGAGCACGTTTAGTTTCATATATTCCTACAGGTTAAATACATCCAAGGTGATAGCGTACAATTCTTCATCCTTCGAGGGGCGAATGATGGATCTGGTATCTTCTATAGCCTTGAGGAAAATTTCCTTAATTTTTGGAAAATCCGACTCGGCCAGAGAAAACGTCGTTGAGTAGTGCATGTCCGTTACTAGGTTTTTTTCAACAGATTGCAGGGCCTGGCTTCGCCAATTGATGTGATGATGTTGAATGAAGTCGGACTCGCGTTCGAGATGAACTCTCTTCTTTGAGATATTGTACCCGCGCTTTTCCTTGTGGACGATACCGCTGTCTTCAAGGAACTCGACGACGCCTTTTACGAGAGATGGCGGCAGGCGCAGTCTCTGTGAAATCGCCGTCACGCTTTGAAACTCTGGTATCGAGAGCATGATATGAATCGCCGAGTAGTACCAGGAACTGTAGTAGTTGTGCCGGGTAGAGGCGGGAAGTTCCTCGGTGTCAGGG
>JAVFAU010000116.1:0-6189 GCA_034002335.1 Bdellovibrionales bacterium
CCGTATCGACGACCGTTATCTGCTGCTTGAACCTGTCGTCGAGACAGTCGCCGAGACGGTTTCGGCGGAGAACACCAGAAGTGGTTTTGCGGGCGATTCGTACTCACGTTTTAAAGAGAGCTGTTTAGACAGTTCGGAAAACAAGGGTGCGGGCGCGCGTTCGCACACCATTCAGCTCGCAAAATACTACGCGGAAAACCCGCTCGACGAAATCGTGTATTCGGTTGTCGTGCCCGAGGGGGAGTTGGCGGTGTTTGGAGACAATCGTCACGAATCGGCGGATTCGCGTATTTGGGGAACTGTGCCTAAAGAGGATCTTTTGGGGCAGGCTAAGGGAATTTGGTTGAGTTGTGAGAGCTCGCTTCCAGGGTTCGCGCGGGTGTGTTCGCCGGCGACGCTTCGTTGGGAGCGTATGTTTCGGGGACTGGACGGAAATTGAGTATGAGTCGCAAGCGAGAAAAGCAACGGCAGAATCTTCGAAGAGTTTTTCGTGCTGAGTTTCTCGAAGCGGTTTTCGTGGCAATCATTGTCGCCACGATTTTGCGCGTGTTCTTTGTTGGGGTTTATCGCATTCCATCTGGATCGATGGCTCCGACCCTTTTGCCTGGTGACTTCGTCGTCGCTTGGCGCGCTTCGTACGGGGTGCGTGTGCCTTTCACGGATTTTCGCATCGGAGCACGAGTGCCTGGGCGCGGGGACGTCGTGATTCTTCGTTTGCCGGGCGAGGCCGGGGCTTCAGGGCCTCTTTATGCGAAGAGAGTCGTGGGGCTTCCAGGCGACCGAGTCGCGATTCATGGCGGGACGCTTCACGTAAACGATCAGGAAGTTCCGATGCCGTGGGACTCGACTCATGGGGTCATTCATGATTTAGAGCCTGTGGTGGTACCGCCCGGCCGAGTTTTCCTATTGAGCGACACGATGGAAAACAGCTCAGATTCAAGGCAATGGGGGCCGATTCCGCCTCATTTGATCGCAGCTCGTGCGGCCGTTGTCGCGATGTCGCTTGAAATCAAAGAATCTGAGGCGGCTGATGCGCAGTCACACGCAGCGCCAAGAGAGACTTCCGCCCGGCCAAGTTCTCGGTTTCGCTCAGATCGTTTTTTTCGGGTGATTCGCTAGGCCTCTCACCCTTCTACATTCGGTGGGATTGTGCCCCTTGAATTCTTGACCTCATTTGGGCCCCAGAATTACGATTCAGCCTAATGCCGCTACTGGGTCGATCTCTTCTCGATACCCGAGTCCTTTCACGCCAAGAAATCGACGCCGTCTTTTCTAAAGCAGATGCCGTTGGTCCGCGTGTGACAGGTCAGGGACTTACACCGCAGACATTGTCACAGACATCGTCGCAGGACCCGTCTTTTTCAACGCCGATAGGTTCCGTACCCGCTCCGACCGGTCCTATGACGGACGCGCAGGGGCGTGTCGTGTGCTGTTTGTTTTTTGAGCCGAGCACGCGCACGCGCATGAGTTTTCAAATGGCTTCGTACCGTCTGGGTCTGCAAGTGCTGACGATGGAGCTGTCCGCCGGTTCGTCTCTCTCAAAAGGAGAGACCTTGACCGATACGATTTTAAATTTCACGGCGATGAAGCCGGATGTCTTGGTCGTACGCTATGGAAATTCATTGGAACTCGATCAGCTGCTTCCGCGAGTCGGAGTGCCGGTTCTCAACGCGGGCAGCGGGACGAACGCGCATCCAACGCAAGCCCTCCTTGATGCCTACACGTTGCGAACTGAGTGGGGAGATTTGCAGGGCCGCAAGGTTTTGATTTTCGGCGATGTTCGCCACAGTCGCGTCGCCCGATCTAATTTCGATGTTCTGGGAAAGCTGGGCGCGGAAGTCGGAGTTTTCGGCCCCGAGAACATGTCGCTCTCTCCTGAGGAGGCGCGGACTTTCGGCGTGAAGCTGTTCTCGTCGTTCGATGAGGCGCTCCCTTGGGCCGACGCGTGCATGGGGTTGCGTGTACAGCTTGAGCGTCATCAGGAACGTGCGCTCGATTTGGCGTCGGCGAGTGAATATCACGAACAATACGGATTAACGAATCAACGGCTGAAGCTGATACGGCCCGACGCTTTGATTCTTCATCCAGGTCCGATCAATCACGGAGTGGAGTTCGCGCCAGAGGTTGTGAACGATCCGCGCAGTCGCGTTTTACAACAGGTCACAAATGGCGTGACGGTCCGTGCGGCTTTGTTGGCTTTGATTCTTGGTCTCAAGGGGTAGCAGATGAGTCTTGGTTTCTTGGTTCTGGAGTCCGGCGAGGTTTATGAGGGCCGCTTCCGTGGTGGTGAAGCGCGTGCGGGCGAAGTCGTTTTCAACACGTCTCATTCCGGATACGAAGAGATCGCGACCGATCCATCGTATTACAATCAAATCGTCGTGATGACGGCTCCGATGCAAGGTAACTACGGCGTGAGTCGCAGCGTTTGGGAATCGCGCAAGATGTGGATTCAAGGTTTCATCAGTCTTGAAATGCAAGAGTCGGAGCGAGACTCTGCTTGGCGCCGTCAAATGGCCGAAGCGGGTATTCCGATTCTCAGCGATCTCGATACGCGTGAAATCGTTTTGCGCCTTCGCGATCAGGGAACTCCTTGGGGTGCGATCGTGACGGCGAAATCGGCCGAAGACGCGCGCCGATTGGCGCAGCCGCTGATTGCGGCAAAGAAGCAAGAAGACAGTGATTGGGTTTACGCGGTGTCGCGCCGAGAGGCGGAAACGCGGCTTGGAAAACTAGAAAAGGGCCCGCGCATCGCCGTTCTCGATTTCGGTTCGAAAGAGAACATTTTGCGTGAGCTCGGCGCACGCGCTTCGGAGATCCGTATTTTTCCATCACGAGCCTCGGCTTCGGAGATTCGCGAGTGGAATCCGGATGGCGTGATGCTCACAAACGGCCCCGGCGATCCTTCTGCTGTTCAAGTCGCCGTCGAGACGATTCGCGAGCTTTTGGGGTGGAAGCCGATGTTCGGCATTTGTATGGGAAGCCAGTTGATGGCGCTTGCGCTGGGAGCGAAGACGTACAAACTGAAGTTCGGCCATCGTGGCAGCAATCATCCGGTGCGCGACGATCTACTCGGCGCGATCTACGTGACGTCGCAGAATCACGGCTATGCGGTCGATCGCGAGACATTGCCTCAGGACGCGCGCGTCACACATGTGAATTTGAACGATAATTCGGTGTCCGGTTTTGAGTGCTCAAGCAAACTCTGCTTCAGCGTTCAGTATCACCCGGAAAGCCACCCTGGACCGCACGAAGCGGTTCGTTTATTCGACTATTTCACGGAGAGGTTGGGTCGATGACACGTTTTGAATTAACGGAACTTGATGAAGAGACAGTGATTCAAGCCGGTGGCGAAGAAGAGATCACACTCTCGGTGGCGGCTTATCAGTTTGAACCGCTCATCGATCGTCTCATCGTTCACTTCACAGGCGAAACTTGGAGGGCCGAGGTCGCGACTGCGAAAAAGGAGTTCTTCCTGGACGCGGGAATCATGGATGAGCAGACGGATCATTTTGAAATGCGCATGACGCAATTCTTGGACTGGTACTTGTTCTCTCGTCTCTTGACGGGCAGAACCGTGACGCCTTCGCAGTACGCCCTTGAAATCGACGAGTTCCAAATGACGGCGGACGAGCGGGTTTTGTTCGAGTGTCTTGCCGAAACGCACCACAGCCTGTTTGAGTTCTTGCGCCTTCGTGGGCGTGATATCTACGTGCGCGATTTGATTTTAGATAAAGAGATCGTGGTGCGCGACTCCCAGGTCAATATCGGATTCTCGCGGGACGAGATATTCGAAGCGCGTCTTGTTCCCTACGGCGCGGATTTTATTTTTGCCCGTTCATTTTGTTTTCATCCGGTCGAGGCGAGATCATTCATCGATCAAGAAGTACACAAGCTTCAAGAAGTTGAGTTTGAGTCCGAGGCCAAACCTGTGACGGAAGCGTTCTTACTGCGTCTGATGAAGATGCGTTATAAGTACGAACAATTCCGCCATCTCAAGCTTGAATATATCTACACGAACGAAAAAAAGGTGAGGTTCTGACATGCCACGCATGGCGGATTTGCGCAAAGTTCTGATTCTCGGCAGCGGCCCGATCATCATCGGGCAAGCGTGTGAGTTTGATTACTCTGGGACACAAGCATGTAAGGCCCTGATGAGCGAGGGACTCGAGGTCATCCTCGTGAATTCGAATCCCGCTACAATCATGACGGACCCCGAGATCTCGACACGAGTGTACATCGAGCCGCTCACGGTTCCATTCGTCGAAAAGATCATCGAACGCGAACGTCCTGACGCCGTCATTCCTACGCTTGGCGGGCAGACGGCGTTGAATCTGGCGTTGCAGCTCGCGGACCAAGGGATTTTGAATCGCTATGGCGTGCGCCTTTTGGGAGCGGACCCCGAAGTCATTCGCGCCGCCGAAGACCGCGAGGTTTTCCGTCGCATTCTCGATAAAGTGGGCGCCAAGTATCCTCGTAGCGAAATGGTTCGCACCTACCAGCAGGCGATGGATGTCGCAAATTCGCTTGGGTATCCGCTGATTCTCCGTCCGAACTACACTCTCGGCGGTGGCGGCGGCGGTGTCGCTTATACGCCGGAAGAATACGAGCGCATGATCATGCGCGCTCTTAAAGAGAGCCCGACATCTGAAGTCCAGGTGGAAGAAAGCATCTTGGGCTGGAAGGAGTTCGAGCTCGAGGTGATGCGCGATAAGAACGGCACGTTCGTCATTATCTGTTCGATCGAAAATTTCGATCCATGCGGCGTACACACCGGCGATTCGATCACAGTCGCGCCACAGCAGACTTTAACCGATCGCGAATATCAGGCGATGCGTGATGAAGCTCGCAAGATCATCGAGGAAGTCGGGCTTGCGACGGGCGGCGCGAACATTCAGTTCGCCGTGCACCCGCAGACGGGCGATCGCGTCGTCATCGAAATGAACCCTCGCGTTTCTCGTTCCTCCGCTCTTGCTTCGAAGGCGACGGGGTTCCCGATCGCGAAAATCGCGGCGCTTTTGGCCGTAGGCTATCAGCTTGATGAAATTCGAAACGACATCACGAAATCGACGCCGTCTTGTTACGAGCCGGCTCTCGACTATGTCGTCACCAAAATCCCGCGCTTCGCTTTTGAAAAGTTCCCAGGTTCGCAAGACGCGCTCACAACGCAGATGAAATCTGTGGGTGAGGTGATGGGGATCGGTCGCACGTTTAAAGAGTCGCTGCAGAAGGCTGTCTCCTCGCTTGAGAATCGTGTCGAGGGTTTGGCTCCAATTCCATTCTCCGAAAAAATGTTGGCTCACCCAAACAGCCAACGCTTGTTCCACATCGCTCAAGCGTTTCGCGAAGGCTGGACGGTCGCTCAAGTCGCGGCGGTCACTCAAATCACGCCGTGGTTTTTGGAGCAAGTCGAGCAAATCGTGAAGTTCGAAACGGATCTCGCGCAGACAAAAGGCTCCGAGTTGACGCATGAAGTTTTGCTTCAAGCCAAGCGTCTCGGTTTTTCAGATGCGGCGATCGCACGCCTGCGTGAGGTGAAACCTCAAGCGGTTCGTGAAAGCCGTCACAAGTTCGGAGTTCGCCCCGGCTATTCGCAAGTCGATACGTGCGCAGGCGAATTCAAGTCTGAAACGCCTTACTACTACTCGAGCTACTGGGCGAAACCGCAGGCGCCGAAGGCGACGACCAAACCTCGTGCCGTGATTCTCGGAAGCGGGCCGAACCGCATCGGACAGGGAATTGAATTCGATTACTCGTGCGTGCGCGGAGTGAAGCGCCTTCAGGCGGAAGGCCGTCACGTCGTGATGATCAATTCCAACCCCGAAACGGTTTCAACGGACTACGATACGAGCGATGAGCTTTACTTTGAACCGCTGACGGAGGAATCCGTGATTGAAATCATGGATCGCCTTCAGCCCGAAGGTTTTGTCGCGCAGCTTGGCGGGCAGACGCCAATCAATTTGGCGGCTCGTCTCGTGGCCGCGGGACACAAGCTTCTTGGATCCTCGCTTGAGGCCATTGACCTGGCCGAAGACCGCGGAGTTTTCGCCCGTATTTGCACGGAACTTGGAGCGACGATTCCAGCAATCAAGATTCCCGCAAGCGGTATGGCGGGAACACGTGAAGAAGCGCTTGGTATTGTTGCACGCATTGGCTACCCCGTGATTTGTCGTCCAAGCTACGTTTTGGGCG
>JAVFAU010000117.1:0-6181 GCA_034002335.1 Bdellovibrionales bacterium
CCTCAAGTGAAACTATCGAGGACCAAGCGCACGCGTTTCGCATTTGGATGTGGTCTTCGGCTTTGGGCTTTACGATGATCATGATTTTTTCCGTCGTAAAAGGCTTTTCCGGAGCCTCCGACGGACTATCGTCGTCTTCACACGCTCCGAGTGAACTTTCCCTTCTCGAGCAAATTCCGGACGGTTATGTGCTCGTACCCATTGAACCCATCAATCTTGATGCACTCGATTCGATATTTGAAAACTACGGCTATGTGGATCTCTATCGTTCAGACGAATCTGGCGACGCCTTTCGAAAAGTGAAACGAAATCGCATCGCGACGAGTGTCGTGCTCGTACGCGCGCCGAAAAACCCAAGGCGATTTGCTGTCGTTTTACACGAGTCCGCTGAAGACACGATGGCCTCACTTAACGAACCCGTTTTCGCCGTTCTTCGAAAAACGAAAAAAACTCGATCAGGACCGACAACAGAGTCCTCGTTGAAGAAAAAAATAGCGACCGACCCGGTTTCGAAAAGGCGAAACAACTACCAAAAAACGATCCTGATTGAAGAAACAGGCATCGAAGAAGATCGCTCCGAACAAGATGACTCAAAAGCAAATCGAACTGAGATAGAAAACGAATCGAGAGGACTTGAAATATGAAAAATAACGCCGCAATGCTCACTCTCATCACCCTCTTCGTCACCCTCTCCGCCTGGACGGCAAATGCCGCGCGCTACGCCGTTCGAGATCACACTCTTTCCGAAACCGAATTCATGGCTCGCAGCCTCGCCCTCGGTCACCAACCCATCGTGGACGCCATGATGCAAACCTCCGAATACCCGACAAAGGCCATGACGGCCCTTATTGTCGCGGCTCAGGAGGAATGGATTCAAAACCAGACACGGGCGGCATCGGATCTGACGACCTCACCTGGAAACTGGGCTCGCATCGATCACTTGCTTGCCAATCGCGACAAGGCCGGTTCATCCGATGAGCGCAAAGCTATCGCGCTTTTTTTCTTAAGAAGAGCCTCAGTTGTTACATCCGCGGTTACATCTGCGGTTACATCCATGGCGGCATCAGAGGAGCGCACCGATATCTGGAAAAATCTGCTTTCATTTCTGCTCGATCAACCTCTTCGTGATGCGCTTCACAACACGACAAAAGACTTCGACGTCATCATGAAGGAGTTTGAAAATTTCGCGACTCAAGAAAAGGCCTCTTGGATACATTTCCCTCTCGAGGCACTGCCAAATGATGTCCGCGCTGTCGTCATCAATGGACGCGGTTATAATCGCGAAAACCTTGTAAACCTCCAATTACCGTCTCGGCCCCAAGATCAGGCGACACTCAAACTCATCCTCGTCTCAAACCTTTTTCAACCTATGACGATTCTCTTTTCCGACCTGCTGAATTCGTCGGGAGGAGCGCGATACGTTCGAAAGCCATGGGTTCTATCGGCGTGCGGTCTCGAGCGAGATGCGCTCGAACATTTGTCCCATCTGGATCCAATTCATAACCAAGATATCGCCGTTCTTTCCGAGAGGTCCTGCGCCCGGGCGACAGCCAAAAGCGATACAGAAGAAATTCTCGAATTTCAGAAGGGCTTTCTACGCCCCTTAGGAGAAAATCCTCTTTCGTCGTCCTTCCCGAGCGCTCCGGCTTCCGCATCGTCTTTGTGGGTTAAGAAGCCTTGGGTCTGGGTCGTAGCCGGCGCGATTGCGACTGGAGCCGTTATTGCCATTAATCATCACAATCAACACAATCATCACAGTCGTAGTCAGGGCGGTGAGGCTTCGACCGCGACGTCACCCACGCCCAACACGCGTCATGGTTGGTAAACAAAAAGCCCACGCTGTTCACGTGGGCTTTTTAGCTTTCGTCTCATATGTATGGAATGCGAAAACTATCTCGTGCGACCTGGGGTCGTACCCGTTCCAGTTCCAGGAGTGGTCGTGATTGGTCCCGAACCTCCACCCGTAACAGGGTTATAGTACAAACCGCCACTGCCGCCGTAGTAGCTGCTGCCGCTTCCGAAATACTGATTCCACCTTGTCTGGAACTGCATGTACTCCTGCATGAAGCCTTGATACAGCCGAAGCCGTGAGGCCGCTTGCTCTTGCTGACGAAGCTGCGCTTCGATCTGCATGTTGTACTGTTGCTGCATGAGAGTCGGATCATTGTACATGCCCGCGAAGCCAGCCATGCCCGCCATTCCGGCCATACCTGCCATACCCGCCATTCCAGCAAAGCCGCCTGCGAAACCGCCCGCATAACCAGGATACCCAGCCATGCCTGCCATACCAGCCATGCCCGCCATTCCCGCGAAGCCTCCAGCAAAGCCACCTGCGAAACCGCCCCCATAACCAGGATACCCGCCGCCCGGCCACTGACCGACGCCCCAAGGACCATTCATGCCCCAAGGACCCGCGCCAGGTATATACATACCTCCGCCATACATCGGATACCCCATACCTTGAGGATATCCAAAGGCACCGCCCATACCGCCGTAAAGGCTACCGCCCATACCGTAAGGCCCCATCATACCCATCGGTCCCATGTTGAAGCCGCCACCGCCCATACTTGGCGAACAGCCGAAACCACCATTCACACCGCCGTAAAGACCGCCATAAAGACCAGCCGTACGATACGGATAAAAGGCACCGCCCGCGAGCCCTGTTGCGACATACGGTACCGCCTGGTGACCTGTTCGCGCATTCCACTTATTGGCTTCTTTACCCAGGTAAATTGAGCCGCCGATAGAAAGCGCGTCGAGACCGACGGCAAGAAGAGTCTGCATGACCGAGGGTCCACGCGATTTACTTTCACGACGTGAACTTCTCTCCGCGCAACGTCCATCTGGACAATCCGCTTCGAGATCTCGGTTCATACGCTCCGACATTTTGATATCGCCGATTTGGAAACCGATATTCGAAATCTCATCGTCGATTTTGGCGATGCGAGTTTGAATCTTCGTCATTTCGACCGTCATCTTGCGATAGCGATCGAGCGCGCGCGCACACGCATTGGCTTGCGCTGGGCGAATTTCTGCATTCTGGAAGTAACGATCGCGACAAACGCGGTCCGCGATACGACCACCATCTCGGCAAACCGCGCGCCACGCATTCATCGTATAAGGTTGACGGTTCGGATTACAAAGCGTCGGACCGCCATCTGCAGAGAACGCACCCCCAAGGTCCGGTCCCCAGTCTTCGCCCATGTATGCCGCTTCGTTCTCTGAACCACTTCCAACCGTAAGCGATGTTCCCGCAGAAACTGTTTCAGAAAAACTCGCTGGCATACGGCTACGCGAAGACGGCAACGACGTAAGGGGATTCGGCGTACTCTTTGGCTTCGGTGGCGCGACAGGAGCAGGGCGTGTCGGCGGTCTCACTGGCACCGGTTGCTCGACAGGCGTCTGTACTGGAGGCAGATTTTGAACTTCGATTGTTCCTGGATCTGGAACAGGGTACGACACCGCTGGTTCAGAAACTGGAGCCGGTGGAACAAGAATCACATGCTCTTGAACGGGAGGCTGTGGACGCGCCGGTGGAATCGGGCGATCTTCGACAGGAGCTGATGGGCGTGTCGGCGGAATCGGGCGTTCTTCAACAGGAGCCGGCGCCTGCGTAACAGGGACAGGATACGCATCTCGAACAGGAGCCCGCGTACCGCAAACGTGACAGTTCATTCCCTTGTCCATGTGTTCAAGAACGACCGTCGCCCAATTCGGCTTTACAACTTCGCCGATGGCGTCGCGAAACGTATCGAGATCGCGCTCGAGTTGTCGATACATGCGTTCAGCTTCGCGCTTTTGCTTTCGCAACTCAGCTCGATCCGCCTGTAGCTCACTGATTTCATCGTCTTCACTGCTTGCACCACTCGCCGCACCGTAATCCCACGGACACATCTGCATGCCGCCGTACATTCCGTATCCCCACTGCGCGTGGCTAACAGAACTCGTCATCGTGATGAACGCCATCAAGAGCGTGGTCCACACTCTGAGCATCATGTCTGATCTCCTTGATCGCTTTCGCCGTGAAAGCGGTCCCTCGTATAACAGTCTCATCCATCTCTCGTGTCGACATTTTGGACGCTCAACTTGAGCCAAGCGCTCCGACTCTCGAAGCCCCGAACCTTCGTCCAGGACCTATTAGCCGGCATATAGACCAGTTTTTTATGATCCCTAGCCAATCGTCGTGTTGAAAGCCACGGAATCGAGACTTCTATGAAGGGAGAGGGGAAGTAAAACCTCTGGCTGACCACCCGTCGGACCGACGGGGTTTTATCCATCGACCAATCCTTGGTCCCTGCTCCCTCTCCATGGAAGCCGCTTTTCCTTTAACTTACTCCAATTAAAATTCTACACTAAGTTCAACTCATGAAGCACACCATTCTTTGCGTAGATGATGAAGTCGACAACGTAGACTCTCTTGAACGACTGTTCCGGAATAAATATACAGTCCTAAAGGCCACGTCAGGCGCGGAAGCGCTCAAGCATCTGGACCGAAATCGAGTCACCATCATCATCAGCGATCAACGAATGCCGCAAATGACGGGAGTCGAATTTCTCTCGAAATCCCTAAAGACCCACCCCGATGCCATTCGTATTCTTTTGACGGGCTATGCAGACATCGAAGTCGTCATCGAAGCGATCAACAACGGGCAAGTCTACCGCTACGTCACAAAACCGTGGGATCCCGTCGATCTCGTCAACACGGTCGACAAAGCCGTTGAACGCTATGAACTCGGACTCGAGCTTGTCGAAAAAAACCGCGCCCTCAAGGAAGCCCTGACCGAGCTCCAAACCCTGGATCAAGCCAAGAATCAATTCATGGTTCTCGTTAATCACGAGCTCAAAACGCCGCTCACAACCATGCTGAGCTTTGCGGATCTGCTGGCGGAAACAGAACTCGACGGCGATCAACAGCGATATTTAAGCCGTGTCAAAGGCGCGGCCCTTCGCCTTCAAGAAATGATCACCGACTCACTTGAACTCGTGTCCGCGGAGACGCAGCAAACCAAACTCGACCTTAAATCCGTCGCCATCAAACAAATTCTCTCGGATGCGCACGTCACGGATTCCGTTCAACGTCTTCTCAAAGAACGTGAGCTTTCGCTGAAGTTCAGCGTCGAAAATCAAAAAATCATCGCCGATGAACGTATTCTGAAGGGCATTTCTCGTCGCATCCTGCATAATGCCGCCAAATTCGCCGAACCGAAATCAGAGATCTCTGTCGTGGGTAATTCAACAGGCAAGGGAACCTATTCAATCGCGTTCGAAAATCTCGGTCCGGCCATCGATGAAAAGAAGATTCAAAATCTTTTGAAGCCGTTCACGCTCAACGAAAACACGATGAATCACTCCGTCGGAACGGGCCTCGGGCTCAGCATCTGCAACGCGCTCTTGAAGCTTCATTCGTCCAAGCTTCAGTTCAAATGCGAAGGTTCAAAACCCGCGCGCATCACGGTTAGTTTTGAACTCGGACTCGATCCTGATTCGGTTTAGATTGAGCCCTTAAGGAATTGCTGGCGAGACAAAATGGGGTGTCCAATTTCTCAAAGAGCCATCACCTAGCTGGCCGGAATGGTTGTCCCCCCAACACTCAATAGCGCCACCGACTTTCAGTGCGCAAGTATGCCAGCTGCCCGCACTCACGTTCGCATAACTACCTGAACCGATTGTAGATATCGGCACCGAGCCGCCCGTCAGTGAGCCATTCCCAATCTGGCCGCGACCATTGCCCCCCCAGCACTCAAGATCGCCACCGACCTTCACTGCGCAAGTATGCGAGACGCCCGCACTCACGTTCGCATAGCCGCTACCGATACTGACAGGAACATTGCTATCGACATTCGATCCATTTCCAAGCCGTCGTTCAAACCCGTTTCGCCCCCAACACTCAAGATCACCATTCAACTTTAACGCACATGTGTGTCCCTCCCCCAATGCCACACTCGCATAACCACTTCCAATGGCCACAGGAACATTGCTATCGACATTCTCACCATTGCCAAGCTGGCCGTAATTATTGCTCCCCCAACACTCAAGATCGCCATTGGTTTTTACTGCGCAAGTATGTCTCGTTCCAAGATTCACGCTCGCGTAGCCCGTGCCGACACCAACAGGCACGCGGCTGTCCTCCGTACTTCCATCTCCAAGCTGGCCGTAAATATTGCGCCCCCAACTCACAAGA
>JAVFAU010000118.1:0-6170 GCA_034002335.1 Bdellovibrionales bacterium
AGAGTTCGCATCCGCTTTTGAAGCATCAAAAGAGAGACGGTCGATATTTGGATCGTTTCTCGTTCCGACCTGGAAGTCGAGAACCGAACCTGTACCGCTGAGAAGTTGAGTGCCGTTGAATTCCGTAGCATCGGCGATACGATCAATCTCGGACACAAGTTGGTCGTATTCGACGTTTAGGAACTGACGTTCAACCGGGCCGATGGTGTCGGAAGCCGCTTGAACCGCGAGTTCTCGAAGACGAATCAAGATTGAGCTCGTTTCGTTCAATCCGCCTTCCGCGACTTGAACCAACGAAACACCGTCTTGAGCGTTTCTTGATGCCTGTTTGAGACCGCGAATCTGCGCTCTCAAGTTTTCACTGATTGCCAATCCCGCTGCATCGTCGCCCGCACGGTTAATGCGGTGGCCTGATGACAAGCGTTCGAGGCTTCTGTCTAACCCCCACTTCGTTCCCAGCAAGTTTCGCTGAGCATTCAGTGAGGCTACGTTTGTATTGATCCTAAGACCCATACGATTCCTCCTCCTTGAAGTTCCGCTGATCTTCCTTGATCTGCGGGGTTCATGACTTCCTGCCGTGAACCATCGGGGCAACTATCCCCTGACACACTCATCGGTGTCTCAAGATGAGGCTTTAGGAATTTCTGTCCGAATTTTCTCTTATTGAGATTTTCTGGGCGAAGGTCGTGTGGAAAAGGGGAGCGAAAGTGTAGAGCTTCGTAATTCGATCAATCATGAAAGTCGTAAGCTTCAAGCGTGTCGAGGCGTTCGATTAAAAGCCCGATGTCTGTGAGGAGTTGGCCGGCAAGTTCCGGATCGTTTTCTTGAAGGTAAAGGTCGATGTAATCGGCAGCGCCATTGATACGCATCATATTCGACCAAATTAAAACAAGTATTCGATCGGAGGAACCAACTGATCCGTAGACGAAACAGTTCGACTCGTCTTGTTTTTCGAGTTTGAGTTTCCAACGATCAATGATGGATTGGATTTCGTTTCTGACGTGGGATGAGTTGTTCACCCAATTGAGTATCGAGGTAAAACGAAGTTCTCTCTACTCAAGTTTTCTTAAGTGAAAAGGTGCTGTTTTGGCTCCAGTTGTCTTGAAAACCCCTAGTGTTGTGCGACTTTCGTAGGGCTTTTTTTGCGCTGAGCTAGAGCGTTCGATCCGAGAGACAGTCGAGAAGATATAATGACAATTATTATATCAAAAACGCCTACAAATTCGCCCGTTGGTAAACGACGAATTCGTATGAGGGAAGACCGTTGGTCTCGCTATCTGCGCCCGTCCTGCGCTCGACTTCATTAAAATCGTCTTCGTGCCATCTTGGAAAATGTGCATCGCCCTCGGCTTCGATGCCGATTTCCGTGAGGTAGATTTTGTCGGTCATAGGCAGCATCGCCGTGTAGATTTCGCCGCCGCCAATGCAGAACACTTCCTCGCCCCACTCGGGTTCGGCTTCGACCAAAGCCGAGGCTGCTTCAAGCGCCTCTTCAACGCTTGTGACGACAAGAAAGAGATCGCTATCTCCCACAATCGCTTTTGACGGCGAGTAGTCTTCTTGCCGAGTGACGATAATGTGAAAGCGGCCCGGCAGAAGCTTGGGAAATGATTCGAGGGTTTTTCGGCCCATGATCATGATGTGGCCCGAAGTCATTTTGCGGAAATAGCGCATGTCCTCAGGAAGATCCCAAGGCAGGTCTCCGTCTCGTCCGATAGTTCTGTTTCGAGCCATAGCTGCGATTGAAGAAAGAATCATGCTCGCAATAAAACCGCCTCTTGGGATCGACGGTCAAGGGGAAGCATCTGTTCTAAACATCCCACCGGATGTGAGGCGTCAAGATAATGGAGGGAACTCGTAAAGGCTGAGTTTAGACTTAAACCGCGACCTCGGCCTTGATCGCAGGGTGGGGTTCATAGCCGACAAGCTCGAAGTCTTCGAACTTGAAGTCAAAGATCGATTTTACGGACTGATTTAAAATCAAGCGAGGCATAGGTTTTGGATCGCGCGTGAGTTGCAGACGCGCTTGATCGAGATGGTTTGAATAGAGATGGGCATCGCCGATGGTGTGAATGAATTCGCCGGGCGTGAGGCCTGTTACTTGGGCCACCATCATGCAAAGCAAAGCGTAGCTGGCGATGTTGAACGGAACACCGAGAAAAACATCGGCACTGCGCTGATACATCTGAAGAGAAAGCTTGCCGCCTGATCCATCGGCCGCGCGACCCGAAACGTAGAACTGAAAGAAAGCGTGGCAGGGTGGCAGCGCCATTTTGTCGACGTCGCCAGGGTTGAACGCGATCACCAGGTGACGGCGTGAATCGGGGTTGTTTTTAATAGCTTCGACCACATTCGTAATTTGATCGATGACACGGCCATCCGCGGTTTCCCATGAGCGCCACTGCTTGCCGTAAACAGGGCCGAGGTTGCCTTTTTCGTCGGCCCACTCGTCCCAGATACTGACCTTGTTTTCTTTTAGGTACTGAATGTTTGTTTCGCCCTTAAGAAACCAAAGAAGTTCGTGAATGATGGAGCGCGTATGACACTTTTTCGTCGTGAGAAGCGGGAACCCCTTTGAGAGGTCAAACCGCATTTGATGGCCAAAGACGCTATATGTGCCGGTGCCAGTGCGGTCCGACTTTTCCTCTCCGTTTTCGAGAATACGGCGAACGAGATCAAAGTAAACGTGGTCGGCGTGATAGCTCGTCGATGGGGTCATGAAGCACTCCTTGAAGCCTGTTTCCCTATCCTATTCGCATACTACGAGCGAGCGTCAATGACCCGGAAATCTTCGACGTGGGCATTCAAACGCTCTGGGTGAAGCCAGGTCCGCCGCCGCGAGTCATCAAAGATTTACACGCACGCAAATCTAGCTCAGAAGAGTGCAATGGAAATTAAGGATCCGATTCATGGTGCCATCGATTTAAGCGAGGCTGAGGAAGCCGTTTTAGATACCCGTGAGTTTCAACGCTTACGGCAAATCAAACAGCTCGGTTTTGCGGAATATAGTTTTCCGGGAGCGTCGCATACACGGTTTCTTCATTCCGTTGGCGTCATGCATTTGGCCGGTTTGGCGTTTGATTCGATTTTCAGGTCCTTTAAGTTTTCAAACGAAGCGGCTCGCCAGCGATTGCGTCGTGCGGTTCGTTTAGGCGCCCTCTTGCACGATATCGGTCACGGGCCGCTTTCTCACACGACCGAAGAGGTCATGCCGAAAGTGTCCGAGCTTGATATCAAGGCGTATGCCGCTCGCGAGAGAGGATATGCCATTGATCCCAATCGCAAGGCGACTCACGAGGACTATTCGATCAAGATGGTCACGGATTCGGAGCTTTCAAAGTGCATTGCGAAAGCATCCAAAGAGATGACCGGGCTTCATATCGCATGTTTGATTGATCGCGGTCTCAAGGCGCCGGACGATTTCTTCTTTGATCAAGGTTTGGATTTCCGTCCGATTCTTTCGCAGGTTGTTTCGAGCGAAATGGACGTCGATCGCATGGATTACCTCGAGCGCGACGCCTATTTCTGTGGAACGAACTATGGTCGCGTTGAACTTGAGTGGCTGATCGGAAACCTTACCTATCACGAGTCCCGCGGCAAGGTGCATTTGGCGTTGAACCGTCGCGCGCTCTACACGTTCGACGACTTTTTGATCTCGCGACACCACATGTATTTGATGGTTTACTTCCATCATAAGAGCATCATTTTTGAAGAGATGCTTCAGCGCTACTTGCACTCCAAAGATTGTACGTACTTTCTGCCGGCAAACCTTGACGAGTATCTGCGTTGTTCGGATTTCTCACTTTACGAACATCTGGCGACGCAGAAAAACGAGTGGGCCAAGCGAATTGCGGATCGTCGGCCCTATCGCATGTTGACCGAAATCCATGCGACGGAAAAAACCGCGCGACCTAAGAAAATCTGCGATGCTCTTCAAGCCGAAGGGATCGCCACGATTCATTCGGGTTCGGCGACGCGACTCTCTAAGTATCATGCGACTCAGGATCAAGAGGCCTTTCCAATTTTCGTCGTCGATCAGTATGATCTTCGTGAGAAGCCGGTTCCTATCGAGAAGGTCACGCGTGTTTTTCAGAAGTACGAAGAGACGCGTATGATCGAGCGAATTTACGTAGCGCCTGAAATGCTGAATCGCGCGAAGAAATTGGTTTTGGACCGTAAACTGTGAGTTGAGGGGTTATGAGCGAGCGGGGTTTTAAGGTAGGGGATAGCGCGTCCGTGACGGTAACGGTAACAGACGAACTGGTTCGTGCGTTCGCCGATCTGTCGGGCGATATGAACCCGATTCACATGGACGATTCCTATGCGCGGAAAACTCGCTTCGGAAAACGTATCGCTCACGGGGCGATTTTAGGTTCGCTTTTGTCGCGCGTCGCGGGGACGAAGCTTCCTGGACCGGGTACGATCGTGATCAGCCAGGATATCCGCTATAAGAGCCCGTGTTATATCGGCGATATCGCGACGGCTGAAATCAAAATCATTCACATGCGCGCGGACAAGCCCGTGATTAAAGTCGCGAGCCGGGTGACGAATCAACACGGCAATGTGTTGATTGACGGCGGCGCGATTCTTTATTTCGACCCTGTCGAATGAGAACCGTGGCGTTCGGCGAGCTTTTGTGAGAGCAGGTTTAGATCGGACATGACTTCTTGATAGTCGTCTTTTGAGCGGAGCGCTCCTTGCTTACCGTATTCGCCTTCTTCGAGTTGGCGAATGAGGCGGCGAATTGGAATCATCGGCCCGACCAAGCGATGAGTCAGAATGATGCCAAGAGAGATTGAAATCGCCCCAAACAGGCCCGCGACCGAGATCGTGGTGAAGGTCGCTGTCTTAAGCGATTGTTGGATTGCGGCGATGATTTCGGGCTCGATGCTGTAGCGGACGGCCAGAGTCGTGATCATATCGTCGAGCGAGAGTAGGAAAAGTAAAAACACGGTGCCCATCGTTACAAGCGTCATTCCGACGAAGTAGAACGAATACTTCAATTGGAATTGCGGGCGAAGCAGGATGTTCTTCATCGAGCGTTGACGAAGACCGCGTGTTGTCGGAGCGGGAGTGGACTTGTGGGTGCTGGCTTCTACGTGATTCTCGCTCATAATGATGACTCTCACTCGCTGAAGGTTCTTGAACCACTATAGCTGCCAACTCAATTTTCGACAAATCTACTGGATACAAAACCGATGAGAGGCCGGGTTCCTTACGGGAGGGTTGAATTTTGCCTCGATAATGGCCTCAACGGCTTCTTGTTGGGTGATACGGCCGGCTTCGAGTTTCTGGAAAAGCTCGAACTCCAGATTCTTTCTCAGGCTTTTGACTGACTTGTGCTCGGGCCAGAGGTTGTTGGCGTGGTTGGTTCCGCCTAGGGAAAGAGGAATGAAGTGGTCGATTGTGTACTCTTTGCGACAGTGAACGGCGACACCGTAGCTCTCGTAGATCTTTCTTTTTTCGGAAGAGCTGACGGAGCGTTTGCAGTAGGGAATACGCTCTTTGTAGCGAAACTCGCGAAAGTCTTGATCAGACGTGGTGCAGAGGGAGCCGGTTGTTATTTCTTCGTGCGGAGTGAACGGAAAAGAGGCATCGGCTATCGGGGGCAGGAGTGTTGAAAATGCGAGAAGTAATGTGAGAAACATAACGACGGGTGCAACCGCTCTTGCGGCGGCGTTACGTAACAACATGCATGACCCTCCTTGGTCTGCTTCAAGCCTGGCCTTCTTTTAAAAGTCGGTAAAGCATGGATGCAGAAATGCCCCGCTATCGGGTTATACTGGACCTTGGTCGTAGAGCGAGTGGAGGATGAGTGAATCTGATTCAAAGAGGGCTTCTTGTTCGTACGATTTTGCTGACGATCGGTATTTGCGTGTCGGCACTGACGGCCTCGAGTTTCGTGTTCGAGAGCCAGAGGGATATTCTTTATCACTCCGTCATCGTTTTGCTGAGCGGACTCACGGCGAGTGTGCTCGCTTGGTTTTGGGTCATCAGGCCATTGGGGCATTTCATTCGGCACGATACGGAATCGAAATTTCGAACCAAAATCGATGTTGCATTGAAAGCGATGAACTTTGGGATTTGGGAATGGAACGTCGAAGACGACCGGGTCGAATGGGACACGGTCGTATGTCGTCTCTTTGGTCGCGAGGCCGATCAGTGGAGAG
>JAVFAU010000119.1:0-6145 GCA_034002335.1 Bdellovibrionales bacterium
TTCATCTATATCTGGGCAGGTCCTCACCATCTTCTCTACACGGCTCTTCCTGACTGGGCGCAAACACTCGGTGTTGTATTCTCGGTCATGCTTTGGGCGCCAAGCTGGGGCGGGATGATCAACGGTCTTTTGACCCTTCGCGGAGCATGGGATCGCGTTCGCACAGAGCCGATTCTAAAGTTCTTCGTTGTCGCGATCACGTTCTACGGTATGGCGACGTTCGAAGGTCCTTTGCTTTCGATCAAATCGGTTAGCTCGATTGGCCACTACACAGACTGGATTATCGCTCACGTTCACGGTGGTACTCTTGGCTGGAACGGCTTCTTGACGTTCGGTATGCTCTATTACCTCGTGCCTAAATTGTGGCGCACAGAGATCTACAGCAACCGTCTTGCGAACGCTCACTTCTGGATCGCAACAATCGGTATCCTGCTCTACATCATCTCGATGTGGACATCCGGAGTCACTCAGGGCCTTATGTGGCGCGCTGTCGACGAGACTGGTCGCCTTGTCTACCCTGACTTCGTCGAAACCGTTCTTCGTATCGTTCCTCTTTACTGGGTTCGCGCCATCGGCGGAGTTCTGTATCTCGCAGGCTTCCTCATCATGTGCTACAACCTCTGGAAGACGATTCAGGCCGCACCGAAAGCCGTATCGGAAACTGAATACTCGGCTCCTCGTCTCGCGACTGCGACAAAAGCGCAGCTTGGCGGAACTTGGCACCGTCGCCTCGAAGGCTTGGCGACTCCGTTCACGATCCTGGTTCTCGTCTCGATCCTTATCGGTTCGATCTTCGAGATTGTTCCCACGCTCACGGCTCATAGCTACGTGAAAGAGAACAATAACGTCGTGCCTTACACGGCTCTCGAACTCGCGGGTCGCGACATCTACGTTCGCGAAGGCTGCTACACATGCCACTCGCAGATGATTCGTCACACGCACTGGGAAGTTCTACGTTACGGACCGGCTTCGACTCTTGAAGATTCGCAGTTCGACCGTCCATTCCAGTGGGGTTCGAAACGTACAGGTCCTGATCTCGCTCGTGTGGGCGGCAAGTACCCGGATCTATGGCACTATCGCCACATGCTCGACCCTCGTTCGGTCGTTCAGCAGTCGATCATGCCTGCGTACCCATGGCTCTTCGATCAAAAGACGGACTTCAAAATCTTGCCTAAGAAGCTCGACGTTATGCAGTCACTCGGCGTTCCTTACACGGACGAGATGGTTCAGAACGCGGAAACAGACGCACGCGAGCAAGCAAAGAAAATTGCGGACGGCCTTGTTAGCGACGCAGGTTTAAAAAACCTTGAAGAGCGCAAGATCATCGCTCTGATCGCTTACCTACAAAAACTAGGTAAAACAGCCCCTGCTCAAGCGCCAGCTGAAGCCGCGCCAGAGTCAGCTCCAGAAACAACGGAGGCCGCACAATGAAGCAACTCGCGGTAACTCAATTCCCACTTCCGATCATGACGGTCGTGGGACTCCTGATCTTCTTTCTCGTGTTTCTAGGCATCGCGATTTGGACGTACCGGATCGTGCGCAAAGAGACATGGAACCAAATTGCGGAACTTGCCATCGCCGACGCTCAAGCCGTGGGTGGTGAGAATCTTGACGAAAGCAAACTTGAGGTACGTCGATGAAACATCAAGACGAAAAGCCAAACATCATTCTTGAAGACGAAAAGTCCATCCTGCTCGACCACAACTACGACGGGATCGAGGAGTTAGATCACCCACTTCCGATGTGGTGGCAGGCGTTGTTTTACGTGACGATTATTTTCGCCGCGTTCTACATCGGCTACTACCACATGGGTTCGGGCCTTAGCCAAGAGGCGGAGCTGCAACGTGATATTGCAGAACGCGAAAAACTGGTTCCGGCCCCTACCGGAGCAGGCGATCTTGCTGCTAAAGTTAACTCTCTCGTCGCGGATGCCGCGACTCTCGCGGCCGGAAAAGCTGTGTACGATGGCAAGTGCGCCATGTGCCACGGCGACAAGGGTCAAGGCTTGATCGGCCCCAACATGGCCGATCACTTCTGGATTCATGGCGACGGAAAAGCGGAGAGCATTATTCAAGTCGTAGCCGACGGTATCCCAGAAAAAGGGATGCCGCCTTGGGGTCCGGTCTTGTCTAATGACGAGATGGTACAGGTTGTCGCCTACACGATGGCCTTCCAGGGAACAAATCCTGAAGGAGCGAAACCTCCAGAAGGAACTGAGATCAAGTAGCGGAGAGAAGTCATGAGCCAGTGGGATTTACACACCGAGCGTCCAGGAACCTACGATGAAACGGGATATCGAAAGACGATTCACCCGGCCGAAATCAAGGGACTCTGGCGCCGGCGACGTGAGATCTCACAGGCTTTTCTTCTCGTGTTCTTTCTGGTTCTTCCTTGGATCAAAATCGGCGGCGCTCAAGCTCTCTTGCTCGATGTCGGCCGCCGACAATTTGAGATTTTCGGCTTAAGCCTAAGGGCGCACAACGCGCCCCTACTCTTCTTCGTTCTCGCAATCGCAGGCTTTGGATTATTTCTCATGACGGCGGTCTGGGGCCGCGTCTGGTGCGGTTGGGCCTGCCCACAAACAGTCTTTATCGAAACCGTCTACCGGCGCATCGAACGCTGGATCGAAGGGACCTCCGCTCAACGTCGAAGCCTCGACAACGCGCCCTGGACAGCGGCCAAGGTTCTAAAGAAGTCCCTTAAATGGACCGCATTCGTCGCCGTCTCGCTCGTGGTCACACATAGTTTCCTTGCGTACTTCGTAGGGACCGATCGACTCGCCGAAATGGTGACTCACTCGCCTCGTGAAAACTGGACGAGCTTTCTTTTTATCGCGTTTTCAACCGGTATCATCCTCTTTGATTTTGGATGGTTCCGCGAACAGTTCTGCATGATCGCATGCCCCTACGGACGTTTTCAATCGGTGCTCATGGATTCAAGATCCATGATCGTCGGCTACGATGAGCTTCGCGGCGAGCCTCGTCGCGGAACCACACCCACTCCTTCGGCTCTCGGCGACTGCGTGAACTGTTATCGCTGCGTGCAGGTCTGCCCAACGGGAATCGACATCCGTCGCGGCGTACAGATGGAGTGTATCGCGTGCACAGCCTGCATGGACGCATGTGACGACGTCATGACAAAGCTTAAGAAACCAACCGGGCTCATTCGCTACTCAACGCAAAAAGAGCTCACAACGCCGATCGCGGAGCGCATCCAAAAGATCGCAAACATCCGCCCGCGCTTCCGTCTGAATGCAAGAACCGGCATTTATCTCGCGGTCATTGTCGGCGCGGCGACGGCGCTGACCGTTTCAATCGCCCGCCATCAAAGCATCGACATCCAGGTTCTCCGCGGTCGCGGCCTACCGTATCAAGAAGTCACTCACGAAGGCCAACCCGCGATCCTCAACCAATTCTACATCGAAGCGACCAACATCTCGCGTGGCGATGTCGACGTCACACTCAACCTTTTGGAGGCGGAGGGCGCGGAGCTCGTGACGTCACAAAAAGAGTTCCGAATCCGCAGTGGAAAAACAGAACGCATCGGTTTTTTCATTCGTTTCCCGAAAACGATGATCACCGAGGTCAACCAGGGCGTGTTCAAAAAACAGATCGCATTCACATACAAAATTAGCGACAAAGACAAAGAAGAGACGCTCGTCCGGGAGGCTCCACTTGTTGGGCCTAAACTTCAGTGATGTCTTTAACAACGCTTCTGGCGGCACGCTTTCCACGTTCGTGGTTGCGGCGCCGCTCGCCATTCTCGCGCAGATTCACTGCGCGGCCATGTGCGGACCGCTTGTAAGCGCCATGACGGGCGGCAGTCGCCGCGGCTTTCTCGTGCATCAAGCGGGGCGCGTGGTCGCCTACACGCTGCTAGGTGGAACCGTCGCTCTCATCAGCGCCCGCGTCGGAGTTCAACTTCAACCGCACCCGACCCTCTCAAAAC
This sequence comes from Bdellovibrionales bacterium, assembly GCA_034002335.1. Classification (GTDB taxonomy): domain Bacteria; phylum Bdellovibrionota; class Bdellovibrionia; order Bdellovibrionales; family JAMPXM01. The sequence goes on from JAVFAU010000119.1 coordinate 3,949, forward strand.
TTGCGATCGTTTTCATTCTTGCGACACTCCTGCTGTCATTGGTTTCAATTTTAAAATCGATTTTTGGGGAAAGCTTTGGAGCGAGCTTTCACGCACATTTCGGAAGTTCCGCAATCGGACTTTCTCTTAAAAAGATCCAAGCGTGGTTTTCCGAAAAGGGGCTCACGCTTTATCAAAAGCTCCACCTAACCAAAGCTCTGAAAGAGACTAAGCTCACGCGCTCCTTTCTACTGGGGCTTGCGACACCCCTCATTCCGTGCGGGCAGCTCTGGGCCGTTCTCGCATTCGCCGCTCTACGCGCGAATGCCGAACAGGGCGCTCTCGTGGGGTTTCTATTCGCGGTCTTCACGGTGCCAGGCGTGTACAGCTTCTCGTGGATTCGCAATCAGGCGGCCTCGTTGCGTACACGAAAAAAAGGCGGCCTCGCCATTCGAATGGGAGTCACCGCCTTGCTTCTTGGCTTGATCGTATTTTCAGTTTCGCACTACGCAGCCATGCTAACCGGCGCCCACCATGCGAGCCCCAACCCACATCATTTTCCGGATAACCAAGAAAACCTGATCTGTCGTTAAGAGGCCCCTCTGCCGTTTTACGAAGTATGAGGCGAATAATTTATATGTAGCACCCAGCCGCTACACTTTCGGCGCTCTTCGTATGCGTTTGCATACAGATTGTATGCACAATCATGCTATGCGTTGCCGCATGAGTTCAGAAAACTATCATGTTCATAAAATTCAAGATGATCTCTCGCAGCGGCAGAAGATGAATCCACTGTATTCGCTTCGTGCGTACGCTCGCGATCTCGGACTCCACCCCGCAACACTCTCGCAGGTCTTAAAAGGCACACGTCCTTTGCCTCTTAAAGACTCTCTGCGCGTCGCCGAAGCCCTGCGTCTGTCGGCGGTTGAACGTACTCTTTTTATGGAGAGCTTCTACCGCTCCAAAGTCTCCATCGATAACATCAAAATCTCTTCGATTGATGAGCGCTACATTCTCGATGAATCGAACTATAAAATTCTAGCCGAGTGGGAACACTTCGCGGTTTTAACGGCGTTTGATCTCGAAGACTTCGTCTGTAACGCCGAAACCGTTTCGGAGCTGTTCGGTATCACCAAAAACCGCGCCAAGGTTGTGATCGACAATCTTGTAACGAGCGGTCTACTGATCTCGAACCCCGGCGAAGTTTATTTCACGCGCACGCGTACTTCCGTTCGCACAACGGAAGACACGCCCAACCAAGCCCTTAAAGACGGACACAAAGAAGTCCTCGATATGGGCAAACTCAAAATAGACACAACCGATGTGATGCTTCGAGACTTCTCGGCGATGACGATCGCTCTAGATATGGAAAAGCTCACGGAGGCCAAAACCATCATTCGAGAGTTTCGTCGAAAAATGACGGCACTGCTTAGAGAAGGTTCCAGAACGGAAGTCTACCAACTGGCCATTCAGTTCTACCCGCTCACACAAACCGAAAAAGAATCTGAGGTATAAAATGAAAAACAGCTACCTTCTAAAAATCGCGACGATCGCGCTCACTCTAACGACTCTCTCGCATGCGGCTCACGCATCGAATGAACGTGGCAACGGTGGCGATGTCGTTCGCTGCTCGGGAAAACTCCGCACGCTGGATTCCGTTGTTTTAAAATCTGAGTCGCTGCAGTACTTCAATTACTTCGAACTTACGAACTACAAAGACTCACTGCGGATGATTCAAACCAAACTCGAGGAGACCCTTCCTTACTACGGAGTGTCCTTAAGAAAATTCCTTGAAACATATGAAGCAAAAGCAGACCTCAACTCGTCCGTATTTTGGATTCAAGGAAAAGTACTCGACATCAAAGATGAAAATCTCTTTATTGAACTTCCAAAGACTTGCGGTTCTCCGATTCAAGCTGTCGTTCTCGCGAACCATCCCATCACACGCTACTACTACAACAAAGGGCTGCTCGATGAACTCGCCGGCAACGGAGACGAGATGTCATGGCTTCTTATCCACGAATGGTTACGTCCGTATATCAAAGACACGGATACTCTTCGCATTCTCAATGGATACTTCCACTCAAATCAGGTTCTGGAGTCGACTGAAAAGGAAATACAGATGAAGCTTAAACGGTTCCGCTTCGAATGCTGCTCTCGCGCGACAGCCTCCGAAGTCAAACAAGATCAGGCGGAGGAAAGCCGATACACACCAGTG
>JAVFAU010000120.1:0-6126 GCA_034002335.1 Bdellovibrionales bacterium
GGTGTGGAACTCATCGACCGTGATCGTGCGGGCTGGACGGCTTTGCACTTTGCCGTGAAGCGCGGAATGGTCGAGACGGTGCGGCTTCTTATGGAAGCCGGTGCTGATCCATTTCTCGCTGGAAAAGCGCCGAAACCAGTTGATCTGGTTGTCGAGTGGGAAACGGCGGACGCCGCAAAGGCCTCGCTTCTTCGCTCGTACCTTAAGCCGTCTTGAAGTTATTTGCCCGTAGGGCGAAACGTCTTAACCCAGGACCGGAATCGATCCATGTCGCTTACGAGCGAGTTTGACGGCGTTCGACCACCCGCCATCTGCTGCAACGGTTGAATTTCGTAGATGATCCAAGTTTCGTTCTGTTGAAAACTCACAGCCATCATAAAGAGGGCCGATTGCCGTTTGTTTTCTGGATTGGGGATGATCCAGGTTCCGACTCTTCCGGGCGCATTGGCGATGTCGGTTGTCAGAATCTCTTGCGATGATTGCGGAAGATTCGAAACGGCGACCGCCCGCGACCAAGTTTGAAACTGGCTATTCATTCGAGAGGGTGGGATCGCACCGGTGCGCACGATCGTGACGACCGATGTTTGATCGGAGTAGGAATCGAGAATATCGGCTTCCGAGAAGGCGGAGTTTCTTCGAGATGCTTTTCTCGTGAGACTCGGGCGGAATTGAGCTTGATAAAGTTTGGGGCTATCTTCGCCGGTGCGACCCGCTGAGACCAGGATCAGGTTCGCAAGACCTTGGAGAAACTGGAGGCGTCCCGGTTCGACCGACCAGGCGTTGACGCCGTAGAGGTCGGAACCAAGCTCGAGCCAGAGACTGGCGGAAGCCGCGCCAGGCTCGCCGTCGTTGAAAGTTTCGAATCGGCAGACTCCCGAAGTGTTTTTAAAGAAGCCGCCGGCGGCCGGGCTGCTTTTTGAACAGCGTGCCGCCGTTGGTCTTGAAAGAAAGGAGACGCGGTGAGGGCGGAGGTCTTCCCAGAGCCCCATGGTCTCGAGTTGGTCGACGATGGCAAGGGGGCGTGGTGCGACCAAGCGTTGGCCGCGATATTTGGTCAAAGACTCTGTGGTTGTGCGCTTGCGTTTTTGAAGCGTGACGACGGTATCGCCGTTCGCGCTCGAGCACGAGGTTGCGGAAGCATCTGGAGCTTCGGGCATGCGTTCGCAGTTTTGAAAAATCTCAGGCATCAGTATTTGAAACGAAGTGTCCGCAAAATTTGCGCGCATCCATTTCATATTTTTCATGTTTTTCGCTGAGCTTTGGGAGGCTGTTGTGGGAGTGAAGTTTTGTACGAAGGGCGTGATCCATTGATCGGTGGCCCTTCGAGCGAGGCGTCTGACTTGGTCCTGGTACGCTTTGCGCGCACTAGGCACGTTGAGATAGGGCTGCTTGGCTTTGAGTAAGGTTTGAACTTCGGGAGCGAGAATGCCGAAGTTCAAGTTTTGTCCGTCGCGTTCGAACTGATAAACGACTCCGATCGCGTGCCCATGCCGATTGATGATCGGGCCGCCGCTGTTGCCGGGGCTTATGGCTGCGTCGATTTGAACTTCCTTCCAGCCGGATGTGTGAGTTCTTAGAGCGCTGATGATTCCGGTGGAGATCGAGAAGTCGAGACCTCGGGGATGGCCGATGGCGACAATGGATTCCCCTGGAGAGGCTTCGGCCGTCGCAAGCGGCAGCGTGATGAATGCCGGAGCATTGGCCTCGCGTTCGATTTTCAACAGACAGAGATCAGTTCCGCGAGCGTCGCCGCAGGCGCCGATTTTGATCGCATTTTTTATCGATTCCAGAGATTTGCCGTTTGCGAATTTTAGCTGAAGTGTCGTTTCGGGGTGGGCCAAAAGTGGACGAACGACATGAAGACTCGTGGCGATTTCTCCCGCGTCTGAAATAAGAAAGCCGCTTCCGACACCAAGCGAAGCTCCGTGTAAGAAGACTTCCAGTCGAACGACGGCATCCCGGTAGCGTTTGAAAATTTCGTCGGGCGAGAGTGTGGCGGGTGCGCGGGAGCGGTCGCGCGACGCTTGTTGGGCGTGTGCGTGCGGGTTCAAAGCCGTGATTAGAACGATGATCAAAAACGAGGTTACGCCCGCGGTAACTCTTGGAATCGCCTTGTGAAATAGTGGTTTTTGAACACGCTTCGGCATCTCTTGATGTATCGGAATAAGTCGTGTGACCATTGAATCTTTTAGCGGGACTCGACTTTGGAGGAGCGCGCGGAGATTCACGCGCGGCCGGCGAAGACGAACGAGAGGTATGGGAATGGTCCAGCAGCGAGGTGATGTTTCGTGTGATTGGGTCGTTTTTGATCTGGGGGCGGTGCTCATCGACTGGAACCCGCGCTATGTGTACGGACGTTTGACGAGTGATGATTCCAAAATCGAGCATTTTTTAAAGGAAGTCGCGACGGGCGAATGGAACTCGCAGATGGATGCAGGAAATCTATTTCAGAACGCGATCGATGCGCGAGCACTTGAGTTTCCGGAGTGGCGCGATTGGCTTCAGATGTGGCGCGATGAATGGCCGACCATGATGCATGGGCCTATATTGGGAACGGTTGAGATTTTAAAGGAACTTGCCGTCGCGCGACGGCAGGGGCGCTTGAAGGGAATCCTGGCGCTGAGCAATTGGGAAGCGAATACGTTCAAAATTGCCCTGGCACGATTTCCTTTTCTTCAGGAATTCGACGGACGATTGATTTCAGGCGAAGAAAAGAAGATTAAACCTGATCCGAGCTTTTTCGCACTGCTTGAATCGCGTTATGGAGTGGAGCCGGAGCGCGCGATTTTCATCGATGATCTCGAGAAGAACACGCGTGTGGCTCGGGATCTTGGTTATCGAACTCATCAATTCGTCGCTTCGGAAACGGGGTTTCAAGCGTTGCGCGACGAACTAGCGGCACTGGGTCTTTTGCATCGAAAAAATTGAATCACGACTTTGAGGGTATATGGCGGACTGGACGACAAAACCACTGCGAGATCGATTGAGAACGGTTAAGAAGATGGAGAAAATAGGCTCCGGCGACTGGATGCTGCGTTTTACTTTGCTGGTTACGATTGTCGCTTTGATTTGGATGAATATCGGTTTCGTGAAACCGCTTGCCATGGCAGCGCTCTTTGCGGCGACGTTGAACCCTTTGCTTGAGCGTATGGAGTCGAAAATCAAATCGCTTCATTTGCGGGCCGCGCTTTTGACGGGCGGGTTCACGGTCGTGTTCTTGGTGCCGCTGGGTATCGTCGCATTTCTCGCAGCCGATGCCGGGTTGAAACGTCTAAAGGGCATGCCCGAAGACTGGACGGGACAGCTTCCAATTGAATCGTTGCTCCATCGTCTCGAAGACTTTCTGCCTTTCGAGCGTGCGGAGATTATGCGAGTGCTCGAGCAGGGCGTGACGACAGTCGGCAAAACGGCGCTTGGAGTGTTGCAAAATCTCGTAGCGGATTTACCGAAACTGACGGTCGACAACATCGTCGTCGTACTTGGGATGTACGTTTTCATGGTTGAGCGCCAGGCGGTCATGAATTGGCTGCGTCGCTTTTCTCCGCTTTCGGAGGCCAAGACGGACCGTTTGTTTGGCGTGGTGGGTGGACTTTCGTCGTCTGTGATTTTTGCGGCCCTTGCCTCTGGATTCGTGCAGTCGATGATCATCGGGCTTGTCTTGGTGATCATGGGGTATCCGGGCACATTGCTGATTACGATGACGGCGTTTGTTTTGTCGTTCGTACCGGTCGTCGGTACCGCCCCCGTGACGATTTATCTGATCGGTGCCGCCGTTTTGACGGGCAATTGGCCGCAGGCGATTGGCTTTGTGGTGATGGCGGGTGTCGTGGGAGTGAGCGATAATTTCGTGCGTCCTTATGTGCTGAGCGGTTCGGCGAAACTCCATCCCTTGGTCGGTTTCATTGCGGCTTTTGGCGCGCTTGAGACCATCGGTTTTTACGGACTCTTCCTTGGTCCCGTCGTGGCTGGAGCCGTGTTCACGCTTGTCGAGCTGGTACTAGATGAGAAAGCAGCATAAGATAAGCTATCTATGAGTGCGGAATTTGATCTTATCGTTATCGGATCGGGCCCAGGTGGGCAAAAAGCGGCCGTGCAGGCCTCGAAACTTGGAAAACGAGTTCTGGTTGTCGAGAAAGACCTCCTAGGCGGCTCGTGCCTTCAGCTGGGAACAATTCCCTCGAAAGCGTTGCGAGAGTCGGCTTTGATGGCAAAGCCCGGGGAGCTTTCGCTTCTCGGCGTGATGGAGCGCACTCGGCGTATCATCAAAGAGGAACGCCACATCATCGAAGATAGCCTCGAGCGAAATGGTATCGAGACCATCCAAGGCGTAGGCTCGCTACTTGATTCAAAGACGGTGATTGTCGAGCACGAGGGTGCCGTCACGCGTTTTACCGCACCGAAGATTTTGATCGCGACCGGCACGCGTCCGAGACGACCGCGCGAATTCGACTTCGACGGTTTTACGATCTTTGACAGTGATACGGTTCTCGAAATGAAGTTTCAGCCGCGCACGTTGCTGGTCGTCGGTGCGGGTGTCATTGGCGTTGAATACGCTTCGATTTTCGCTCGCACGGGGGTGCGCGTGACGTTGCAAGACACGCGTCCCGATATGTTGAAGGCCATCGATCAAGAAGTCGTGATGGCGCTTACGAAACAGCTTACGAAATCGGGAGTGAAGCTAAGACTCGGCTGGAAACTCGATTCGGTTAAGACGGTTCCCGGCGAAACGGGGCGCGCGTGGCGCGCGGATGCGACGTTCTCGCGAGACGACGAAACGATCACCGAAAAATTCGACGCGGTTTTGGTTTGCCAAGGTCGCACGGGCAATTTCGAACAGCTCAAGCTTGATAAGGCGGGACTGGCTCCGGATGAACGCGGAACGCTTAGGGTGAATCGCGATTATCAAACATCGGTACCGAATATTTACGCGGTCGGTGACATCATCGGCGCACCCGCATTGGCCGCCTCTTCGGCTGAGCAGGGGCGTCTTGCGGCGTTGCACGCGTTCAGTGGAGCCGCCGCGCATTTTCCTGAGACGTTTCCATACGGAATCTACACGATCCCTGAGATCTCGACGGTCGGAATGCAAGAAGAAGAAGTGAAGGCGAAGGGCATTCACTATGTCGTGGGCAAGGCCGCTTATTCGGAACTCGCGCGCGGTAAAATGATCGAAGATGAGTTCGGTTTCTTGAAGCTTCTTGTGCACGTCGGAACAAAGCGCATCATCGGTGTTCATGTGATCGGAACGGGCGCGACGGAGCTTGTGCACATCGGGCAGGTCGCGATGTCGTTTGGTGCGACGGTGGATTTCTTTGTCGAAAACGTTTTCAACTATCCAACGCTCGCAGAGGCCTACAAGGTCGCGGCCTACAACGCTCGTAACCAGCTCTAAGGGAGAGGTTCCCCTCTCCCTTTTTTTGCGATTAAGCCAGAGAGCGTGTGACGATTTCGTTCACGTTGTTTGACAGGCCCGGGTGCTTGGCGATACGCTCGAGTTCGGCTTTCATCAAGGCCTGGCGTTTCGAATCGAATGTCTTCCATTGATTAAACGCGGAGATCACTCGCGACGCGACTTGAGGGTTGCGCGCATCGATTTCGAGCACTTGATCAGCCAAGAAACGGTACCCCTCACCGGAGACGGTATGGAACCCGAGCAAGTTGAATTTCGCGAATCCAAGAAGAAGAGAGTAGATTTTGTTCGGATTCGTTTTGTCGAAGACGGCGCCGTCGTTAAGTAGCTCTTTCACTTCGGCGAGCGTTTTTTCTCCCGGCGCGATGGCGCGAATCATAAGCCACTTGTTCATTACAAGTGACTCCTTCTCCCATTTCGCACGGAAGTCTTGCAGGGCCGCCAGGCGCTGTCCTTTTTTGCTTCGGTTGAGCGCTTCGAGCGCGCCCAGTTCGCTTGTCATGTTGAGGGCTTCTCGGCGCTGTTTGAGAGCGAGGTCAAGATACCGATCGTCTTCATTCAAGCACAGGTATGTGAGCGCCGTGTTTCGCAGCGCTCTTGCCCCTTGGTCTTTTGAAGACAGGCCCGTTGCCGGGTTTGCGGAAAGGCGAGTGTAGATGTCTTCGAATCCCGTGCGATGAACGCGCGCGATGGTTTGCATGAGTCCGCTATGAGCT
>JAVFAU010000121.1:0-6045 GCA_034002335.1 Bdellovibrionales bacterium
ACTCGCGCTGAAAATTAAGAACGATTTATCGACGCACGCGCGCGGAGTGGCGGCCGAGCAATATCTGACCGAAGAGATTCTGGAACCGGCTGCGGCCACGACCGAAGACATGCTGAGCGTCGGCCTTCAGCCTGCGTTCACGTCGAAAGCGTCGATTGCTCTTCGCCGTACCGACCTACGAACGGACGTCGATTTTTTAAATGAAGAGCTCGCGAAGACCTCTCCAGAAGGAACTCTTGTTCAAAGGCTTCCGGATTCTCGCGAACGGGAAATTCACAGCTTATGGCGTCGCTACACAAAGCCGGCGGTCATCAAGAACTGATCGTCCGAGGTCTCTTGTGACGGGTTCTGGCGACGGCTTGTGGCGATTTTTTTAATATTGAACACGGTCGGTTTTTTCCGACCATTCCTTGAAAACGGCGAGCGCCTTGTTGCGTAGAAACGGCGTGATGGGAATCGCGCGCTCCGGCATCGGCTTTATGATTTCGCGATATAAAAACTCGTCGTCGAAATCGATCGAGGCGGCGTCGTCGCGCGTATTGCCGTAATAAATATGTTCGATGCGAGCCCAGTATATGGCCGCTAGACACATTGGGCAGGGCTCGCAGCTCGTGTAGATTTCGCAATCCTTAAGTTCGAACGTTCCCAGGTTTTTACAGGCGTTGCGAATGGCATCGACTTCCGCGTGAGCGGTCGGATCATTGCTGCTTGTGACGCGATTCCAGCCTTCGCCGACGATTTTTCCATCCTTTACGACCACGGCGCCAAACGGTCCGCCCGCTCCGGCCAGCATATTCGTGCGAGAAAGCTCGATGGCCTTTTCCATGAACTGAGGGTTGGGTTGACGAGAGGTCGGGTCGGCTGTGGACATGATTCGGCTCCTATTCAGGCTTGGTCTTCAGTTTCTCGATGGTCTGAAAGAGGACCTTTTCGAGTAAACGAACATCTTCAGGCGAAGGGCAGTGTGAAAGCAAGATGCGATTGAGCGATGTCTCGATGCTGATTTTGCGAGAATCGAGATCGAAGCCGAGCGCCTCAAGCCATGTTCGGATGGCCTTTTTGGGGTATTCCATGCGGCCCGGCGGGAGTGCGAATTCCGCCGTCGATTCTTGCGGGCCGGCTTCTTTACCGCGAGGGAGAAGGCCGGTTTCGAGAATGTACATCGCGATTAAGACGGCGTGTGAGAGGTTGAAGCTCGAAACGGTTCCGTTCGCGGGCAGGCGGGCGATGAAGTTCATAGGTTCGAGTTCTTCGAGCGTGAGGCCGTCGTCTTCTGTGCCGAAGTGTAGTTGAATCGACGTTTCCGGATGCCAGATGGGATGTTGATCTTCGAAACGATTTAAGAGTTCAGAAAACTCGCTGACGCGTTTTCCGTATCCGTCGCGTGCGCTAAAGGCGATGCGAACACCCTGGCCGTTTGATTCTAAAAAGGACTCCAGGGAATCATGAATTTTTGCGCCCGTCAGAATGTCGGCGCCGTGTGTGGCGCCTTGTCGAGCTTCGTGTCGCACCATCGACGAGTTCCAATCGCAACGGGGTGCGATGATATGAAGCTCACTACAGCCGAGGTTGCCCATGGCGCGCGCGCACATGCCGATGTTGCGAGGGTAGATGGGTCGATGAAGAACAACACATGCGCGAGCAAGAGGAGATGTCATGGCTTAGACCGTCGCGAGGGTTTCAAAGTGCAGGGTTCTTCGGGCGTCTCGAATATGTTGGGCATCAAGGCCTCCGGCGGCCTCGATGTCGGCAAGGCTCTTTTCGAGTCGACTGACAAGGGCTCCGGCCTGATTGCGTTCGTGGCGATGAGCTTGTTCCGTCAATTCGAGAAGCTCGGTTAAAACCAACCAATCGTGCGCCGGTGCGGCCGTAACCAACCGTGTGAGTTCGGCAAGAGTCTTGTCTGTCCACGCGTCTGTTCCCGCTTTGGGTCCCGCTTTGGGTCCCGCTTTGGGTCCCGCTTTGGGCGAGAAAACCGCGTCACGCAAGGTGCGCACGGATTCGTAAAACTGATGGCGATTTAAAGTTGCGGCATCGTAAATGCGGCGAGGAATGAGTTTTCGTGTGAAGTCTTCGGTTTCTCCGTACTTCTCTCGGTCGGCAGGTCCGCCGTAAACGCTCACGACGTTTGCGCCGATCGCCATGTCGTACACGCCCCATGATGGATCAAAGAGAAGCTCTTCGTTTCTGGTATCGTCTTTGGCATCGATCCTGACGACACGAGCCTCTTTGAGAGTTAGAAGAGCGAGTCGTTCTGGGTTCAGTGTGGTGAGCGCCGAAACAGTGCCGTTAACGATGACGCCCGATTCGAAATGAAAGGAAATTTTCTCACCGATGCGAACGCCCGCACGCGCGAGTTCTGAAAGAGGCGTCTGCGCAAGATCGTAAACGGACGAGCGCGTGCCGCCATGTTCGATCGCGGCGCGGCCGATAGGAGTGCCAAATCCATGCGCGTGTTGTGCGATGCCTTGGCCGGCTATCTCGCGGTTTGCGAATGAGAGCTGTGTTGGTCCCGTGAACGAGAGATAAGCGGGATCGCCGCCGTGTTGAAGAACGCGGTGGAGGACTCCGGAAATCTGTACGCCGGAGTCGAGTTCCGCTGTATTCACGGTTCCTGTTTTCCTCATCTTTTCGAGCGATGTCAGCCCGCCTTGGCGGAAAGCCATTGTATCTGCGAGCTCGTTGAGGACTTCGCCGAGTCGTTCGAACTTAGGCACGACGAACAGTTGCGGTTGGCGTTCCGTGATGTCGTAACTGAAGCCGATGCATTCGAGCGTGAGAGGAATCTTTTTGACCGAATCCTCGAGCGCGGAGCGAGATTCCCCGACCGAAGAGAGCAGGCCAGCGCCGAAAATTTTAGGCGCGTGAAGGTCGCCGATCAGTCCGTATTCGGCGGTCCACCAATTCATGCGACCGAGAACGGCGGCTTCGGAGACGCCCGTCATCGCGGCGTTTACGGAGTCGAGCTTTTCTTCGGCTTGGCGAATTTGTTCGGATGTCGAAGCGGGATCTTCTTTGACGTCCGATAAAATGCGGATCGCTTCGTATTGATCCATGTCTTCTTTGGAAATCAAAGCCTTGCGCGCAACCTGCGCGTACGACTTCAAGTAGTCGGCAAAAGCTGGATCAACCAAGATCGGAGCGTGTCCAGCCGCCTCGTGAACGATATCAGGAGCGGGCGTGTAGAGAAGATGATCGACGGATCGCATGTCGCTTGCGATTGGAAGAACACTGAGCGATTGAAGTTCCATGAACGCCGCAGGAGGAATGAAGCCGCTCACCGGCATCGCGCGCCATCCGAACTTTTCGAGCTTTTCGCTCATGACTTCGATCGACGGAATACGATCGGTTTCGATGCCTGTTTTCATCAACCCTTCGAGATAGCAAGGGTGGGCGTGTACCGAGAGATACGATTTGAGCTGGCGCATGATGTGGCGCCACGCCGCCTGATCGATCGGCGTGTAGCGGGAGTAGTCTTGTTCGACGACGTAGCGTCGTAGGTGTGCCGGCAGGTTCACAGCCATGCGCCTTCCGATCCGTTGAGCTTTTTTAGATGGTTTGTAACGTAATCGTTCACGCCTTTTTCAAGCGACCACTGCGGCTTTGAAAGTCCAAGAGCCAAAAGGCGATCCATTTTCGCTTCGGTGAAGTATTGGTAGCGCGGTCGCATCGCTTCTGGAATGTCGATGTACCGAATTTTCACAGGGCGTTCGAGGCCCTGAAATGTCGCGTTTGCCAGAGCGTTCCACGAGCGCGCTTGTCCGAAGCCCATATTGTAGATGCCGCTTGCGGCCGGTAGGCGAGTGATGAGTTCATCCATCCAGCGCACGATGTCTTTTACGTACACGAAGTCACGAAGCTGTTCGCCGTCTTTAAAGTCGGGGCGGTGAGAGCGGAAAAGTTTGAGTTCGCCCGAATCTGAAATTTGATGGAACGCCTTAAACACGACGCTCGCCATGTCGCCTTTCAGATACTCGTTTGGTCCGTAGACGTTGAAGAACCTGAGGCCGTACCAGTGCGGAGGCGCCTTGCCTCCGGCTGCGATTTCGGCTTCAACGAAGCGATCAAACTGCGCTTTCGATTCCCCGTATGGGTTCAGAGGTTTAAAGATCTTCGAAGGAGAGGCGTCGTCGAACCCTTGATCGCCGTCGCCGTAGACGGCGCCGCTTGATGCGTAGACGAATGGCACGCGATGAGCCGTGCACCAGCTCCAAAGACGTTTTGTGTATTCGAAGTTGTTCTCGGTTAAGAACTCGACATTGAGTTCGGTTGTCGATGAGCAGGCCCCCATGTGGACAACGCCTTCGACTTTTTCGCGGTCACCAGAGGTTTCAAGCTGCGCAAGAAAAGGCCAGAGCTCGTCTTTGCCGAGAAAGCGCGAGAACTCCCGTTTTGCCAGGGTGTCCGGTCGTTTTTCAGGTGAGACGGTGTCGACCGTTACGATGTCGCGGTAACCGCGAGAGTTGAGCTGCCATACCATGGCTGATCCGATAAACCCTGTAGCGCCTGTAACAATGATCATGGCACATGGTTTATCGTGACCAGGGTGTTTCGTCTAGGCTCAAAGCGATGACAAAAAGGCCAATAGTTCCGCGCGCTTGGAGGCATCCAAATGGACAAAACGCGAGCGGATTTCGGCCGCTTCGCCACCGTGGTACAAAATCGCCTCTTCAAGCGTCCGTGCGCGTCCGTCGTGAAGGAACCCTGCGCGCGGATTGATCGTCTGCGTGAGGCCGATCCCCCAAAGTGGGCGAGTCTTCCACTCGCGTCCGTCGGCTTCGTGATCGCGACGATTGTCGGCGAGTTCTTCGCCCATGTCGTGAAGCAAACCGTCGCTAAACGGATAGATTTCGATTCCACGAAGTGCGGGCGAGGCCGCCCGGTCGCTAGTTCTGAACTTCGGCGCGTGACACGAGGTGCAGCCGATGGTTTCAAATGTTTTTGCTCCTCGCAGAACTCGAGGATTGTCGATATCGCGACGAGCGGGGACGGCCAATGTTGCCGAGTAGAATTCAAGCGCGTGAAGGGTGTCCTCTTTGATTTCCGTTTCAAGCGGCTTCCAAAGTTCGCCGAGGCGTTCGATCAAGCTGGTGAAAAGTGAGGTGCCGTTGATGTTCTCGAGGGGGAAAACGGAGTTTCTGAGTCCCATATCGTTCGAAAGCGCTCCCGCGACCTGTTCACGAATGGACGTCGTATTGGCTTTCCAGCCGAAGCGGCCAAGTTTGCCGCCGATGAAGTTGGCGCGTCCGCTGATGCCGTCGCCGTCGCGATCGTCAGGATCGGCGAGCGCGAGAATGTCGCGCGCGTCGATGGCTTCAAGAAGACCGAGGCCGATCATCGGAGGGCCGATGCGTGGGCTGACGCGAAGATCTGGGTTTGCAAGCTGAGAAGGTTTGCCGTCGATAGCATCGTAGGCGTTCGTGATCGTGAAGATAGGTTTACGCAGTTCGACGGTGCGACCGTCTGGATACGTGAACGTCGAGAATTCGAAACTCATCTCGACATCCGCTTGGCCGGTTCCTGGGGAGTCGGGGCGGAGAGAGTAAATGCCGCGATGATAGAGCTGTTCCGCGAATCCGGGAACGAGCATGGGGGGCTGGCCTTCTGGTTCTAGGCTGATGCGTAGGAGAAGAGATTCGTTGGCACCGAGTTTAACTTTCGATTCTCCCGCTGCGAGAATCGGAAGAGCCCCGCGGCCGTCGCGAGCGTGGCAGGCGATGCAGGAGTTTGCGTTGAATGCGGGACCGACGCCACCCTCGGTATTGAACTGACGGTTGAACTCGAAGTCTCCTTTGAGATGGAGCTCGTTCTCTTCGTCCGTCATTCCTGGGGTGGGAACGTTGAATGCGAAACTTGAATAAGCGTCCGGCGAGGTTGTCGCGCCGGCCGTATTGAGAACCCGCGCGAACTCCGGATAGTCCACATTCTGCTGATCGGAAATGGAGTGAGATTGATCCGCGTTTTTCACGCAGCCGGTAAGGGCCAGCGCGACTCCGCTTAAGAAGACGGTCGCCCGTAAAACAGTCGATGAAGCGGTCAATCTAC
>JAVFAU010000122.1:0-6041 GCA_034002335.1 Bdellovibrionales bacterium
GGGCTATATGAAGGAGAAAGCGAAAGGGGAGAAAGGGCGATAGAGTGATCTTGCTCGGCGAACGCGATGAATTTCTTGTTCGGTTCAAAGACGTTTCGTTCAAAGTCTTCACGCGTTTGGCCGCGAATGACGGTTGTGGTTCCGTCTTTCCAGTGGACGATAAAAGCGTTGGGGATTGCGGACGGAGTGCATTCCGCCTTTGTTTCCTTGAATTGGGCGACGGTTGTTTTGCTGTTATCGCTGCAAGCGCTGGTTGTGAGGCCGAGAAATAAAATGCCCGCGATTTTCGAAATACTCTTCACTGGCAACCTCCATGTTGCTCGTAAAGGTATGTCGGAGTTTCGAATTGAAACGGTTAGTCCAGGGTCCGAGTTTTCTCGCGACCGTCAGATGGCGCGCGTCTCGCCACCAAAACCAGACCAAAGGCGGGCTGGAAAGCAGTGAAGGGTGGGCTGGGCCCCACCCGTAACGTCACTTCCCCAAATCTTTCCGTCGCTCCTGCGCGGAAAGCAGTGAAGGGTGGGCTGGGCCCCACCCGTAACGTCACGTTAGTCCTCGAGGGAGCCGATGAAGTCGGCGAGGAATCGTCCGAACTTCTCTTCAACGGCGCGCGCGGTTTCCGTGACTTCTTCGTGCGAGAGTTTGTTGCGTGAGAGTCCCGCCGCGAGATTCGTAATGCACGAAAGCGCGCAGACGCGAAGCCCAAGGTGGTTGGCCGCGATCGTTTCGGGAACGGTCGACATGCCGACAGCTTTACCGCCGAGAAGTTGCAGGTAGCGCACTTCCGACGGAGTTTCGTAGGTCGGTCCGCTCACGCCGCAGTAGATGCCGCGAAAGAATTCGGTTCCAAGAGCCGTGAGCACGGTGCTCATTTTTTCAGAAAGCTTGCGGTCGTAAGCTTCGGTCATATCGGGAAAGCGCGGCCCGAACGCTTCGATATTTGGTCCTTTTAGTGGGTTGTCGCCCATGAGGTTGATATGATCGTCGATCACCATGAAGTCGCCGGGCTTCATTGAAGGATCAAGGCCTCCCGCGGAGTTGGTGAGCATGACGATTTCGCAACCGAGAAGCGCGGCCGTGCGCACAGGGTGTACGACCGTGACCATCGAGTGACCTTCGTAAAAATGGACGCGTCCTTGAAGAACTGCGACGGGCGTGCCCTTGACGTGGCCAAGAATCAAACGGCCTTTGTGGCCTTCGACCGAAGGCGGAATGAATCCAGGAATATCGGTATAGGGAATCGCGGCTTCGATCTCGACTTGATTGACGAAAGAACCAAGGCCCGAGCCAAGAACAATCGCGATCCGCGGTTTCAGCTTTGTCGGTGGACAAATAGAACGAATGTAAGAGACCGAAGCCTCTAAGCTTTCAACAACGGATCTGCTCGTAAAGGAACTCATGAAACCTCACACATCGAGGCCATCGAATCCGAGCCTCATGGCGATCAAAGCGTTCGAGTCGGAACTTGGCAAGGATTTATCGCGATTCTCGGGCGGGTTCTTTGGTTGGCTTTCCGCGATGTGTGTGGCCACAAGAAGGCGCCGTGTGGCCTGCTCCAGCTTTTCCGATGAAGTGCTCTTCGCGCCGTTTGCACCGCCATAGATGCGGTAAAGAGGCGCGCCTTTTTCAACGAAATCTCCGAGACGGACGAGGACTTCGATGCCAGCCAGCGGGTCGATGACATCCGAAGATTTCGCGCGTCCTGCTCCGAGAATAAGCGCCGCGTAGCCCACTTGCTCTGTTTGAATACTCTGAACGACACCGCTTTTTTCGGCACAAACATCGCGCATCGCGCTGGCTTTTGGAAGTTCGTCGAGGCGTCCGCCTTGAAGACTAACGAGTTCTTTAAACTTTCCTAACGCAGCTCCGGAGTCGAGCAACGCGCGCGCGAGAGTGACACCTTCTTCTACGGTCGCGGCTTTGCCGCCGAGCCAAATCATGATGCCAGCAAGTTCGACACTGAGATTTTCGCAATCGGCGAAATCAGAAAGTGCGCGACCGCGAAGTCCTTCGCGTTTGAGAATCGCCAGGCATTCTTCGATTTCAAGAGCGTTTCCTATGAAACGACCGAGCGGTTGATTCATGTCCGTGACGAGTGCGACGACTTTTTTGCCGCCCGCTTGTCCGATTGCGCAGAGGCGTTTGGCGAGTTCCTCGGCCTGCTCGCGTGTTTTCATGAAAGCGCCGGAACCCCATTTCACATCGAGCACGAGCGCTTGAATTCCTTCGGCCATTTTTTTCGACATGATGCTCGCGCAGATCAGGGGAAGCGACTCAACCGTCGCCGTTACGTCGCGAAGCGCGTAAATGCGCTTGTCGGCGGGGCAGATATCGCCAGTTTGACCGATCAGCGCGAGGCCGTTTTTAGCGACCTGGTTTTCGAACGTCGCAATTTGAAGGTCACAGCTAAAACCGGGAATCGCTTCGAGCTTATCGATCGTGCCGCCCGTGTGGCCAAGTCCGCGTCCCGCGATCATTGGAACCGGCACGCCCGCGGCCGCCGCGATGGGCGCGAGAATCAAGCTCGTTTTGTCGCCGACGCCTCCCGTGGAGTGTTTATCGACGGCGATGCCGAGAGGAGAAAAATCCAGTACACGCCCTGAGCGCATCATCGTGTCTGTGAGTATCCATGTTTCTTGGTCGGTCATACCGCGGAAGAAGATCGCCATGAGAAGCGCGGACATCTGGTAATCGGGAACCGAGCCGTCCACAAAGCCTTGAACCATGAACTGGATTTCTTGGGCGGAGAGTTCTTCACCGGAACGTTTTCTTTTGATGATTTCGGGAGCGAGAAATTGATGAGCCATGACTTAGTATCCTGCGCCTGGGGTCTGGCCTGTAACAAGTGCCACACCGGAACTGGTGCCGATTCGATCTGCACCCGCGAGGATCAATGCACGTGCGGCTTCGAAGGTTTTAACGCCGCCGCTCGCTTTTACTTGCACGCTTGGACGCACGCTTTCACGCATGAGCGCGACATGTTCTGTCGTCGCGGCGCCCGCAGGAAAACCAGCTGTGGAAAACCCTGTGCATGTCTTGACGAAATGGGCTCCAGCAGCGTCTGCCGCGCGGGAGCTGCGAGCGATCTCTTCGAGGGTCAAAAGACCGGTCTCGAGGATGACTTTGACGATGGCCTTTCCTTCGACAGATTGGACCACAGATGCAATGTCGTCGCTTAGGCGACCAAAATCGCCCGTTTTCGCGAGATCAATCCGCATCACCATATCGATCTCGGTCGCACCGTTTTTCGCGGCCTCGGATGCCTCAAAAGCCTTGCTCTGAGCGGTCATCGCGCCCAGTGGAAAACCGACGACCGAAGCGATGTGAACAGGGTGGAATTTTGTTCCTAAACGTTCTTTTTCGCGCAGAAGGATGCCTCGTGCATAGGCGACGTGAGCGCTGTTCACGCAGACCGCATGAAATTTATACTGGACAGCTTCGAGGCAAAGACGCTCGATCATGCTCTCGGTTGCGTCCGCTTTGAGAAGGGTGTGGTCGATGAACGGTGCCAATTCGGCCGCGGTCTTGGGCGGGGCATGCTGCAATGTTTCAGAAGCTGGTTTCATATCGACCTCTCATAAAACCTGTAATGTCATGGTTTGAAAGCTATGAATCTGCATCACGTCGTCGATGGCGTCACGATTCTTCAGAAGAGAGCGAGTTATGAGAGTGAAATGGACACCGAAATCGACATTGAAATCGACGGTTACGATCTTGACGCTTTGGGCCTCGATTCTGGGCGCAGTGCTTGTCGCGCCCGTCGACGCACGCGCTCAAGGGGAAGTGACAGATCGTCCGGCGATGTTTGGGCCGCGTAAGCAGCTTGCGACCATCATCTATGCTGGACTTGGCGGAGCGATTCTTGGTTTGAGCACATTGAGCTTCTACAGTCGTCCACAAGACAAACTTTCGAATATCGCAATCGGATTCGCAGTGGGCGTTATCGGCGGAACGATCGCGGTCACTTACAACGCGGCTACGAACCCGAGCGATTTTTACGGAGCTTCATGGCAGCCTGAGAACACATTCGAGAGCCTCGAGGAATTAAGCCGCCGGCAGCTTGGCCCGGCTCCCGAGTTTTTCGCGCGCGGCGCCGCTCCGGTGACGCTTCAGCAGCAAGCGCTTTCGGCGTCGTACGAACTGGCGACGTTCTGATCGCTAGCTTGTTTTCTTAAAGCGATTGGCGATGTTTCCAAGCGCGGTCGATGGACCGTTTGCCGGTTGCATCGTGATGCCCCCCATGGGAGGCGGAGCTGTCGGCGAGGCTGATCCGCCCATGACAGGCGTGGGAGCGGCCTTTTCGCCCATCTCGGGCGTCCGTCCAAGAAACTCCATGCCGACGTCTTTCGTGATCGCGCCGCGATTGATCAGGTTCTCGACGGCGGACTCGTAAGTGGTCATGCCTTGGTTTTTACCGGTCTGCATGGCCGAGGGGATTTGGAAGGTCTTTCCTTCGCGGATCAAATTCGCAATGGCTTTGTTGCAGAAGAGAACTTCTTGAACGGCGATACGCCCCTTGCCGTCGGCTTTGGGTAAAAGCGACTGCGAGATGACTCCGCGTAACGACTCCGCAAGCTGAACTCGAATCTGCGCTTGGCGATCACCGGGAAAAACATCGATGATACGATCCACGGTCTTGTGGGCGTTGTTCGTATGCAATGTCCCAAACACCAAGTGCCCTGTCTCGGCGGCCGAAATGGCAAGCGAGATGGTTTCGAGATCGCGCATCTCGCCGACGAGAATGACGTCGGGGTCTTCGCGCAGAGCCGCTTTCAGGGCGTTGGCGAACGACTTTGAGTGGTTGTGGACTTCGCGTTGATTGACGAGTGATTTCAAACTCGGATGAACGAACTCGATCGGGTCTTCGATCGTCAGGATATGCGCTTGCTGATTGGCGTTGATGTGGTGAATGAGAGCCGCGAGCGTCGTTGATTTTCCCGATCCCGTGGGGCCGGTTACGCAAATCAAACCCTTGTGACAGTTGATGAGTTCAAGAAGACTTGACGGCAACCCGAGTTCATCGACCGTTTTGATTTTCGTCGGAATCACTCGGCAGACGACACCGATGCCCTTGCGCTGCATGAAAACGTTGACGCGGAAACGGCCGATCGGCTCTTTGGTGTAGGCGAAATCGAGTTCCCAGTTGGTGATAAATTCTTTCTTTTGTTTATCGTTACAAATTTCAAAGATGTAATTCTGAGCCTCTTCTCCGGTCAGTTCCGGCATGTCCAATTTGACCATATCGCCGTGGAGACGCAGATAAGGGGGAGCCCCGGCGACGAGATGCAAGTCTGACGCGCCTTTTTCTACCATCAATTTGAAAAGCTCATCGATCTTTGCCATGATCCCCGCACCCGCGTTAAATAAACGTAACGACTTCTTTTTTTTCGGAAACTTTTGAATCGGAATTAACAAATGGCGACAGAAATCTTGATCAACGTCCGGCCGAGCGAAACGAGAGTCGCCTACATTGAAAATGGGGTCTTGGCCGATCTCAAAATAGAACAAAAAACATCTCCGACTTTAGTGGGGTCAATTCATCGGGGCAAAGTCTTGCGCGTTCTTCCCGGTATGCAGGCGGCTTTTGTCGATATCGGTCTCGACCGCGCGGCTTTTCTGTATGTGGGAGACGTTCGCCCGAATCTCGATGGCGAGACGGACATTTTGGATGCCGACGAAGGTGAGGGCGATGGTGAAAACTCGGACGGCCTGGGTGGTGCCGTGGCGCCGGGGGTTGATTCGCCCGATCGTCCGCGCATCCAGGAGCTTTTGACCGAGGGGCAGTGGATTTTGGTTCAAGTCGCAAAAGACCCGTTGGGAACCAAGGGCGCACGCATTACGACTCACATTTCTCTGCCTGGTCGCCACGTTGTTTATCTTCCGACCCTCAGCCATCGCGGGGTTTCTCGGCGTATCGAAGATCCGGCGGAGCGAGATCGCCTGCGCGATCTCGTTGCGGAAATCAATCCGGCCGGCGGTGTGATTGTGCGCACCGCGGGTGAGGGCGCGACGGAGACTAGTCTTCGCGCCGATCTCGAATA
>JAVFAU010000123.1:0-6017 GCA_034002335.1 Bdellovibrionales bacterium
CGCCACGGCGACGGCCTCTGTTCAGTGTCGAAATCTTTTTCACTCCGAACCCGCACGGCCGGAGATTCGAAGTGGCCAAACACAATCAATCTCGTCGCTCATTCTCGATTACACGGGCGGTCTCTACGCGCACGATCCAAAGTGGATCGAGGCACTCGCGAAGCTCGAGGGCAAAACGACATCGGCATCGAAGGCTGCGGAGTCGCTTCGTTACTTGGAATCGCGAATCGGAAAAGACGCCGTCGTTGCGCGCTTGAAGTCGCTTAGCTATTTGCCGTCGATGGTTTCTATGGAGTCGTTGAAGGCCCGTATCCAGGTTTTCGAAGAGTACATTGGGGCGGATGGCGTGAATATGCGCTTGTCGAGATCGTTTGCCGGTTTCACACAAGGCAATCCTGCGGAAATACGGCAGGTGATTTTGTTTGTTGAAGCGTACATCGGTCGCGAAGGCGTTAAGTCGCGCATGCGCGCCGATATTCAGAGCTTCTCGCACGCGAAGCTGGCGGAGCTGAAATCCGTTGTTAGTTTTATTGAAACGTACATCGGTCGCGAGGGAGTTACGGCTCGCATGCAGGTCGACCTTCTCGGTTTTTCGCGCACGAAGCTTTCGGAACTTAAAGCTGTTGTCGAATATCTCGAACTGTACATCGGTCGCGAGGGCGTTCGCACGCGCATGGAAAGCGATATCCAGGGGCTCGCTCATGCGCGAATTTCGGAACTTAAGCCCGTCACGGAATTTTTCGAGTCGTACATCGGTCGTGTCGCCGTACAAGAGCGAATGAAAGCTGATTTGCGAGGGTTCTCGCAGGCGAAACTCTTGGAGCTGAAAGCGGTGGTCGGTTTTGTCGAGTTGTACGTCGGTCGCGAGGGAGTGGCCGAGCGCATGAAGCTGGATCTTCAAGGATTCTCGCTCGCCAGGCTTCCGGATCTAAAGGCGGTTACCGGAGTTTTTGAAGAGTACATCGGAAAAGAAGGTATCAAGGCCCGTATGAAAGCCGATCTTCTCGGTTTTTCGATTGCGAAAGAGTCTGACTTGAAAAAGACCATTGAATTGGTTGAGTCGTACATCGGTCGTGATGGAGTGAAGGACCGAATGGAAGGGGATATTCGAGGGTTCGCCGTCGCAAAGCCGGTGGACCTGCAGGCCGTCTTTCAGTTTTTTGAAGAATACATTGGCAAAGAAGGCGTTAAAGCCCGTTTGCAAGCTGACCTTTTGGGTTTCTCTCGCGCAAATCTCTCGGAGCTACAGGCTGTCACCAATTATGTGGAGTCGCACATCGGCCGTGATGGCGTGAAGGTTCGTATGAACGGAAATATTCACGGATTCTCGCGTGCGAAGCTTTCGGAACTGAAAGCGGTTGTCGGTTTTGTCGAAACCTACATCGGTCGCGAGGAGATGAAAGCTCGTATGCGAGCGGATCTCTATAGCTTTTCAATTGCGAGACTTCCGGAGTTGAAAGCCGTCACAGGCTACGTGGAATCGTATATTGGTCTTGGGGCTACGAAAAATCGTATGCAGACTGATCTTCAGGGATTTTCGGTTGCGAAGCTGGTTGAGCTTCGACCCGTTGTTGAATTCGTCGAGTCGTACATCGGTCGCGACGGTGTGATCGAGCGCATGAGCAGCGATCTTCAGGGATTCTCTATGGCAAAAGCTCCGCGTTTCAAAGAAAACGTGGAGCGTATCGAGCGGGAAATGGGGCGAGAGGAAGTCGCGCGTCAGCTTCGAACAAGTCTCTACTTGCTGCTGTAAGCGTCTCTTGTCGGAGCCTCTAGAAAATCTCACCTAGGAAAGTGCGCATGGCAAGCCATGCGCGCTTGTCCGCTTTTTCGTTGTAAGCCGCGCCTTTGGCATTGTCGTTTCCGGCCGCTTTTTCGGTGAACGAATGCACGGCTCCGCCATATTTCACGAGTTGCCAGTCGACCTTATGTTTACGCATTTCTTCTTCAAATGCGACGAGTTCCGCTGCCGGAACAAAGGGGTCGTCGGCGCCATGTAAGGCGAGCACGCGGGCTTTGATGCGTTTTCCATCGTCGGGTTTTGGCGAATCAAGGCCGCCGTGGAAACTCACAACACCTTGGACGTCGGCACCGGCGCGTGCGAGTTCGAGGACGGCTGTGCCGCCAAAACAATATCCGACCGCCGCGAGTTTGCTTTTGTCGACGTTCTTCTGCTCGCGAAGAATCTTAAGTCCTTGGTGCAGACGATTGCGAAGGGGCACACGGTCTTTTTTGAACCCACCCGCAAGTGCGGCGGCCTCTTCCGTGTTCTTTGGGCGAGAGTTCTTGCCGTAGATGTCGACCGCGAAGGCGACGTAACCGAGTTCGGCTAGTTGATCGACCTTGCTCTTTGTTTCATCGGTCACACCCATCCAGTTGTGAGCGACAAGAACCCCAGGAAGCGGACCCGTTTTTGAATCGTCGTATGCTAAATAGCCTTCGTATTTTTTGCCTGCCAAGCTGTACTCGTAGCTTTTCTTAACGATGGCGGCCTCGGTTTTTCGCGGCGGCGCTGTAATCATGGCTGCGGTGACTAGAGACAGGACGAACGCGGTCAGTGCGTGCTGCTGGAGCGTCATGATTGAGTTCTCCTCAGGCTTTTGGGGTTAGTCGTTAAACAGTCGTTCAGTTTCGTTGAGATCGTCGCGACGTTGAGGTTGAAATTCATTGGTCGGCGCGATGACGTCGGGGTCTGTTCGTTCGGAATCAAGTTTGAAATCACGCGTGTTGCCGGGGGCTGATACACGGTCGACTTCACCGCGAACCCGTCCTCTCGCGAGGCGTTTTGGAATCGAACTGAAAACGACGTTGAGCGTGAAGGCCGAGCCCTCGGCGTCTCTTAAGCCGGTCAGGGTTTTCATATAGCCTGCGCGAATTTCAACAGTGCGTCCCGGTTTGAAGCCGACCCAGCCTCGCGCCCTTAAGATCGCGGGGTCGAACGAGCGAAACCGCGCGCTACCCGCGTTGGCCGAGGCCAGAGTGATATCGCGCTCGGCTTGCGTGAGTTCGTCGTTCATTAAAACTTCGTGGCCATCGACTCCGCCTCCGAACATAAGGAAATCCCCCACGGGAAGTTCGGCGTAGGCTCCGTAGAGGAGCTGTTTTGCGAGTCCATCGGTCGGAATGCGAGCTCCGACATATCCGAAGATGCGGAGCGATTTGATATCGCGTCGCATGTGAAGAAGCGCTCGGCCGTAGTAGGAACCATCGGCGACGAGGGGAATGGTTTGAAAGCGGTTGAACTTTACCAGCGGTCCTCCGGCGTCAAGCGGCATTCCGGCTTCGACTTCGGCGACCATCAGGAGCCACTGTCGCCAAACAGTGAAGTGGCCGCCGATGTATCCTTCCGTGAGGCCGCTATTCGTTTTTTCAGAGACGGCATCGACCGCGCGTGTTTGACCGAGACCGAGACCGGCATACATCGAAAACTTAGGCCAGAACGCGTAGCGCCCGCGTACCCACGTATTGAAATCGGTGAGGCTATTGTCGCCCGTCAGTCGCGAGAATTCGCCACGTAAAGGACCGTAGTTCGCTTGCGAGAAAAAGTACTCGGTTGTGCTGGATACGCCGAAGGAGCCTTTGCGCCACGACCACGGAGGCGTCTCGATCGGACTTCCGAAAGAGGTCGAAGCGCAGATTGTGGAAACGGCGAGTGCGACAATTGTCGCGAGAGTGATCTTTTTCATGTTTTAAAACGTTAGCATCGAAGATTTGATGTGACCAATTTTTTCAGACGTCCATTTCAGAGGAGTGACGTTGCCAGAGGCTTTTGAATTTGCGAGATTCAGCCGCATGTCGCAAAACCGAGTCCCATCCTTAGATGTGTATCAGCTCAACAATCTAGTTCGCCATCAGGCCAAGTTTTTGATGATTGCCCTGATCGAGCCGGGCGAGCAGCCGCCGGGTCACGCGCTTTTAAACTTCCACCATAAGGTCGAGGTCGCGGGCGAGGGTGTCTTCGCGTTAGACAAAATTATCGAGATTCTGAACGACGCTTCTTTTTCCAAGGAGTGGCCAATTATTCTTGTGTCGCGAGATGGAAAAGCTTCGCACGCTCTAGCGGCCGTTCTTGATGAGAAGGGGTTTTTGAACGCCTTTCATCTGACGGACGGATGGGAGTCTCTTTCGAAAGCTTCAGGCGCAGGCATCTGAATCAGACGAAGACCACTGAATCTGGCCAGTCTCAGTTTGAGAAAGACCTCTCGATTCTGGTCGAGTCTTGTTGTCGTCTATTCGACAATAGCCTAGTCATTTCTCCGGTTTCTTTAAGAGGGCGTAGGAACTTCAAGTGAATCGCCGATAATATAGAGAACAGGGAGAGTGCGCCATGTTTAATGGAAACATACGTTCTTTAGGGCTCTTGGCGTTCGCATTGTCTGTTTCGCTTGGCCTATCTGCATGTAAGAGCGAGTCGAATTATTTCTCTGAATCCAATGCCTCCGAAGGCGGCGGAGAAGGCACCGTTGATCCGGCCGTAGGGTTTCGCGTTCGCTTGAAACCGAAAGTCAGTGTCGACGCGTTTTTGCATAAATTCGGCTCGATCAATGACGGGTGTGAAGTGCCTCTTTCGACCACGGGCACGCCGAGCTCCATTCAATGCATGCTGAATATCATGGAGTACGATTTGTGGTATCACGGCTATGAAATCGAAATCAGCGTTCCAAAAGGCGTTTGTGAGTTCACGGTTGAACGTCCCATGCATTATTACCGTGCGATGCCTGGACGCGGGCCGCAGGTCGTTCAACTGGAAACTATGGATGGATCCATCACTTCTTGTACTGTCGATGGAGTGGCGGGCAGTATTGGCTCGGGTTTATGTCGAAGTGCTGAAGCCTCAGTTGGTGGCGACGGACGTGTCAAATGCGCGTACGACTACACGGAAATCATAGGAACGGGTCCCGGGCCAAATTGTTGTACGGGCCAAGGAACTTTGGTTTGGAAAGAAGAACGAACGAACCTTGCTGGCGGTGGCGGACCTCCGACGATTGTTGAGAATCATACGAGGACTCTCGATTATGGTGGAACGACGTCGTCATGCTTGGAATCGCCACAAGAGTTTGTTGAAGGTTGGTTGAAGCTAGCGTCCGGTCGCGCCTCTTCGATTGTCACCACCATGGGTGGGGCGGCGTATGTGAAATCCGTCAAAATGCCTTCGAGCTTGACGCTGATGTCAGGGGGCACGCGTGTTTCATACTTCTCAAATTTTCTTACGGGCGGATTTCATGGATGGACGGAATACGCACTCGACGCAGACGCCTGGGATACAAACCGAGTCGTTCCAAGAATGTTCGCTCCTATCGCGGACTACGGCCCGACTGGAGATGGCGTTACGAACGCGTCGCCGTTATCGGAGGCATCGGACGGCTCGACTGAAATTGCTTGTATGGGGCCGGCTGGTGAGACAAAGCACCTGATTCGTCTCTACGTGAATGAGTGGAATACGATCGAAGACTACACGGCGTTCAAGTTAAATGGAAACGCGGCGGCCGTCGATCCAGATCGAACCGGAGTCACCGGGGTGGACTGTGCGGGCGTGAATCAAGGCCAGTCTTGTAATACGATTTGGGGAATTGAAGATGCGATTCAGGCCGTATCAACGGTCACTCCTGGGAATGGTTTGATGCCGCTGCTTCTTACGGGTGGAGGAACGGCGAACGCCTATGTCTTTCCATACGAGTGGATTCGAAGAGACGTGTACTAATTAATTCAGGGTTGTCTCCCTTTTTTTACACGACAAATCGCGCCTGAGCCGTCATAGCTCGGGCGTTTGTCTGTGGCGGTCTTTAGGAAGAAGCCGTTACGTGCACTCATTTTGCACGTCTCGTTCGGCATGTCGATTCTGCTCCATTCATTCAAGTTCGCGATCTTGCCTATTGCTGGCTTCCTGCTCTGCCTTCAAGCGGAGGCCTCGGATCGGGTAGAAAGAAACTCGAGCGCCCCCTCTTTGAAGTCTCTAGAAACTCGAGCGCCCCCTCTTTGAAGTCTCTCGAAACTGTTGAGTCTTTGGTTGAGGCCCT
>JAVFAU010000124.1:0-6012 GCA_034002335.1 Bdellovibrionales bacterium
GGTTTTCAGTACGAAGGCGCGATTCAATCCTGGCACACGTGCAAATATTCAGGGGCGATTCGCGGCTCGATTCCTTGTTCGGAGTTTATGTTTCTTGAGGATACAGCCTGCAATTTGGCCTCGCTGAATCTTCTAAAGTTCATTTGCGCCGACGGACGATTTGATGTCGAAGGTTTTAGCCACGCCATTCGGGTGCTCATTTGCGCGCAGGAGTTTTTGGTCGATTTCGCGAGCTATCCGACGGCGGAAATCGCGGAGCGCTCGCATCGCTATCGCCCACTCGGGCTTGGATACGCGAATCTCGGCGCGGCGCTTATGGCTCTGGGCCTTCCGTATGAGAGTGAAGAGGCGAGAGATTGGGCGGCGGCGGTGACGGCTTTGATGACAGGCGAGGCGTACGCCGTGAGCGCTGAGCTTGCGCAAGTTTTTGGAGCGTTCGAAGGCTATGCCGGCAACGAGCATTCGATGCAAGATGTGATATCCAAACATCGTGCGGCCTTTTTGAAACTAGAAACCCAGCATGAATCGAAAACGGCGATCATTGTCGCGGCCGCACGAGATGCGTGGGAGCGGGCGCAAGAACAGGGAGCGCGTTTTGGTTATCGCAACGCCCAGGTTACTGTGCTTGCGCCGACGGGAACGATCGCGTTCATGATGGATTGTGATACGACTGGGATCGAGCCGGATTTCGCGCTTGTGAAAGACAAGGCGCTCGCGGGAGGCGGCCGTCTTCGTCTCGTCAATCGATCTGTAGAACGGGCTCTGCTGGCTCTTGGGTATCCTATCGAGGCGAGCGAACGTATTGCGACGGGCTTGGTTTCGGGCTCGGCAACTCATGAGGGACAAAGCCTGCTTCGGCATTTGGGTGTGCGGGAGGAGCATCTCGGTGTATTTGCCTGTGCGGATGAGATTTCTCCGCAGGGGCACTTGTTGATGATGGCGGCCGTGCAGCCATTTTTAAGCGGTGCGATTTCGAAGACGGTGAATCTCGCGCACGATGCGACGGTCGAAGACATCGAGTCGATTTTCAAAGAAGGTTGGAAGCTTGGTTTGAAGGCGGTCGCTGTTTACCGAGACGGCTCGAAGAGCGCCCAGCCTCTGAGGGCCGTGAGTCGTTTGTCTGAGGAACGGAAGGCTACGCGTCCTTATGGGGTGGAGCCGCGTGGGGTGGAGCTTTGTCCGGTGTGCTCGCATCCGACGGTTGTGAGTGGGACTTGTTGGGTGTGTCCGCAGTGTGGGCATTCGATTGCGTGCTCGTAGCAAGTGTCTTCGGTATCTCTGAAGGTATCTCAGCAGGTATCTCTGAAGGAGTTGAGCGGTTTTGCATAAATCGAACCTGGAGATAGCGGGCCTGCGCGAAGCGGCTTTTTGGAAAAAACCGCGCAAGCGTGGGAAGTGCGAATTTATAGTACGATTCCGCCAGCAAGAAGCGCACGCCCTCATCAAAGAGAAGATCGAATAAGAGTAAATCGAAATGTTTGACGAAACCCATTTTCGATTGAGATTGCAAGCGAGACAGCTCGCGGAATCCAAGTCTCGCGAAGATGTGAAGGGCGAGTCGAACACGTGCCGGTGCGTTTGAGCCGTAAGCGTGAAGGGTCGCTTTGCTGCTATGAAGCAGGGTTTGGGCGTGTGAATGTAGACGCTCTTTGACGGCGGATGTCGCGGAGTCTGTCTTGTCTGACGGCTCCTCGGCTAATTGCTGAAGGCGAAGCGCGCTGGCGAGCGAGACGACGCCTTGGCGATCTGCGAGATCATGAATGCCGAGGACATGGCAGATCATGAGACCGAGTGAGCCCGCCGACTGATAGCATTCAAAAAGCAGACTTTCGAGAGGCAGATCGAAGCGCAAGAGAGGGTGAAACGAAGTGCCAAGCGCTTCTTTGCGGAGTGAGGCGAGAAACTCACGCGCGTAGATGCGTGGAACTTTGAAGCTTGGATGCGTTTCGAGCTGGTTCCAAGCACGAAGAGCCACGCCGATTTCGGGATCGTCGATGAGGGCGCGATAAATGGTCGCGGCGGCCGCGGATTCGTCGGAGTTCAAGTCTTCGCTTTCGAGCGTGGCCGCGTAGGGTTTGTTGAGTTCGAAGACTTGTTGAAGCAGATCGATGCGGGCGAGGGCGTCGGCTTGCGAGCCGGCTTCTGAAAGAGCGCGGCGACAAACGAGAGCGAACGTGTAAACGAGAGCCACGCCTTCTTGCTGTTCGTGTTTTAGAACGCGGGCTGAAAGCCTCACGGCGGCAGGGCCCGCTCTCAGAAGCTCATGTGAGAGAGGCCTTGCGTTTTTCATTTGGATGTCGCCACCGAAAGGATCGGGGTTTCTTGCGTCCATGCGCGCGCGATTTTTCCAACGCGAACCGGTGGTTTGCCGGCCAAAAAGCGTTGGCGATCCGCACGAGTCGACATGCCGGCGAAGAACCGTTCGATCGCATCGTCTTTAAGGTTGTAAAAATGCGAGATCACATGATGGCGGAGCGAAGGCTCGGCGGCTTTAAACACCATGCGGTTTAACAGGCGATAAAAGCGCTGCTGCTCGATCCAATCTTTGCGGTACTCGCGTAGCTCCGCGCGAACCGGCCCGGTGCGGAGTTGCGGGAGATTGCAGATAAATTCCGCGATGCGAACGGCATCGGGAAGCGACTGGCTTGTCGTTGAATGAAACCAACCCGCTTTGGTTGAGACGACAACCGGAGAACGGTCCGTGAAGTCTTCACCGCTGAATTCGACCGCGCTTTGCGGCCGTTGATCGAATGACAGAGCGTAAAGAGGAAGTGGAAGCGAGCCTTCTTCTTGGCGCTCAATGGACTCGATTTCCCAGCCGGCCCGTTCGGCGTAGGCAAGAAGGCTGCGTGAGATGCGCTCATGGTTGAGCAGCGGGGAAGAGCTGTAGAACGCTTCTTTCACCATGATGCGCGTTTCGTCCCAAGGAAGACAGCTGAACTCGCGGTAGCCGTCCATCTGTGGTGCGGTTGCATCGATGAGTATGGGGCGCTCAAGGCCATGTGGTTTTTTAAGCTTCATGTCGAACGCGACGAACTTCATCCAGCCGCAAGGCGCGCCGGCAAAGCTTGTGAGCGTTTGTTGTTCGGGGTCGATGCCCGAAGCGTCGATCACCAGTGGCGCGCGCAGGATTTCTCCTGTTTCGAGTTCGACCTCCGAGTCGGAGATTCGGCGCACCGTGCAGTTCAAGCGAACCCCGCGACCGAGACGCTTGAGCAGAGTTTCGTGAAAGTGTTGGGCTTGAATGCCGTGGTAGCGTCGTTCAAAGACTCGCGCTTCTTTCGGAAAGCGAACTTCATAGGAGTCCCAAGATTTCGAAATCAGCGGGTAGAGCCAGAAATGAGAGGAGCGAGCGTACGGCTCCTTTCCCTGTTCCGGCGAACTGCCAGTCGGCTCAGTCGGGCTGCTGGCGCGGTCTTCGTGGAAAAACCATGTGTGGTTTCCGCCAAGAGATTGGCCGCGCTCCAAAAGAAGCACTTTTTTGTCGGGGTGGGTCAACGCGAGGCGCAAGGCGATCAGGCCACCCGAAAGACCGCCCCCAGCTATGATTACGTCTGCATGCATATCTAAATTCTAAGGTGAAAACGAGTACTTGAGTCAAAGGAAGAAGAGGAACTTGACGCGCGCGGCTTGCTCTCGCAAGAGTCTTTGTTCTTTTCTGGAATATTGAACAACGAGGAGTCTTGAGAATGGCCGCTGGTGCTGATTCGTTTGCGTGGAGCGGGTTGGATTTGCTGAACCCGACAGATGAACATAAAATGTTGCGCGACGCTGTTCGCGCGTTTGTCAGCGCCGAAGTTGAACCTCAGGCTCTTGAACATGATCGTCTTGAAAAGTTCAACCTGCCGCTTTTCCGCAAACTGGGTGAGCTCGGTCTTTTGGGAATCACGGTCCCCGAGCAGTACGGCGGTTCGGGCCTCGATGCCGTTGCGGCGGTTATCGCCCACGAGGAGCTTTCGGCAAGTGACCCTGGATTCGCGCTCGCGTATCTCGCTCATTCGATGCTTTTCGTGAATAACGTCGCGGTCAATGGCTCCGAAGAACAGAAACAGCATATTCTGCCTGGAGTTTGTGCAGGCACGCATGTCGGTGCGATGGCGATGTCGGAGCCAAACTACGGAACCGATGTGATTGGCATGGAGACGACCGCGAAGAAAGAGGGCGATCACTACGTTCTCAACGGCCAAAAAATGTGGATCACAAATGGCTGTATCGATGACGAGGGCACGCCTGCGGATCATGTGTTGGTTTATGCAAAGACGTCCGAAAAAAATGGC
Organism: Bdellovibrionales bacterium; assembly: GCA_034002335.1. Classification (GTDB taxonomy): domain Bacteria; phylum Bdellovibrionota; class Bdellovibrionia; order Bdellovibrionales; family JAMPXM01. The sequence goes on from JAVFAU010000124.1 coordinate 4,278, forward strand.
AAACCCCAGATTTCGACCTTCTTGGTCGAACGAGGAATGCCGGGGTTCGAGGTTGGCCAGAAAATTCGTGATAAAACGGGTATGCGCGCTTCGAACACGGCTGAGCTTGTGTTTGCGAACTGCCGCGTTCCGTTGAGTGCTCTTGTTGGAAACGAAGGCGAGTCGGTTCATCATATGATGCGAAACCTCGAGATTGAGCGTTTGACCTTGGCCGCCATGAGCCTTGGGATCGCTCGTCGTTCGCTTGAAGTGATGGTGAAGTATTCGAAAGAGCGCAAAGCCTTTGGAAAACCTCTTCACTCGTTCGGTCAGATTCAGCGGCATATCGCGGAGAGCTACGCCGAGTATCGCGCATGTTCTTGTTATGTTTACGATACGGCTCGACGCATGAACCTTAACAGCACGGTCGGCGGTCGTTTGGATTCCGACGGCGTGAAACTCGTGACGACGACGCTTGCGAAGAACATCGCAGATCGGGCGATCCAGGTTTTAGGTGGTTACGGTTACGTCGGTGAGTATGTGGTCGAACGCTTGTGGCGTGATTCGAAACTGCTCGAAATTGGCGGAGGAACGCTCGAGGCGCACCAGAAGAACATCACGCGCGATTTAACACGCGACTAAAGTCTTAGAGTGGTCTCGGTTGAAGTCTTCGTGACAGGGTGAAGTTGTCGGCGACAGCGTAGGGGTGTCAAACTAGGTTCACAGCACCTAGGCAAACACTTCTGCGTATGGGGATGACACCGTGTCTTCGAATATCGCGATTCTTTTATTTTCTCTTACGACGTTTCAGTTTTCTTTCGCGCTCTATCGCGCGATGGAAGATATTCCTTCTGGAAGCTCATTTGAGCGCGCGGTGTTGAGTCTCATTCTGGCCGCGGTTGCGTGGGCATTCGGAGCTGTGGTTGCCTACTTGATACCGGCGGCCCGAGAGCTTCACACAAATCGCGGGCGCCGCGTGCGTTGGGTCGCGGTTCTATCCTTGGCGCTGTCGAGTTGTGCTTGGCCGTGGGTTCAGGGCATGGAGGCCGAAGCCGCCTTGGCATTTGTCGCCTTCTTTTCTTCGGGTGTGCTGATTCCAAGCATTCTTGCCCTGGGAGCGGGAAGTGCGTCGGAGACGCGTGCCGCATATGTTCAGCTTCTAATCGGAGCGGCGATGGGTACGGCCCTTGGAGCCGCGCTGTACGGCGTACGCGGCACTGGGATTTTGTTTGTTGCCGCGTCTGTCGCGACACTTCTTGCTCCGATTTGGGAGCCGGGGCTTTTTTATGCTTCACGTGAAACGATGAAGCGTTGGTTTATGGTTTTGCCCCTTTTTGGAATGCTGGCGTTGTTGGTTGGGACGCCTGCGACGAAGCGGGTGGAGTCGGGCGATGCTTCGCGCTCTACTCCAGCGGACCATCTTGCGTCGGCCGGCGCGCCTTATTTATTGAAAGCCTCTAAAGATGAATTGCGTAAGATGGATGTCTTCGTCATCGGTGCGAGAACGCCTGCGCAGGTCAAAGAGGTCGTGGCGACGGGGGCTGAGGCCGGAGCGCGCAGTATCACGGTTGCAGCCGATGCGCTATCTCCCGTGGATATTGCCGAACTCAAGGAGTAGTGTTTGGTTCAATTGGTTCGGCTTGACCTTTGCCTTCGGTAGTAATTTTTGAAGCATCTAAACCATAGACAGAAACGAGAGCGGTGTGCACGGCTTCGGCACGCTGTTGCGAAAGTAATAAAGTAGCTTCATCCTTGC
>JAVFAU010000125.1:0-5978 GCA_034002335.1 Bdellovibrionales bacterium
CCGCGAGCTCAAGGCAACACCTAAGATCGCTCGCTCGTAAACGCTCGAACTCCGCTCCCTGCCATTCCCCAAACACGACGCCGTTGAAATCACCACCGATCAAAATCGGCACATCATTAGGCTCTGTTGAGAACTCAGCGGCGACTTCGTCGTAAATACGCATGAGCATCTCAAGCTCCGCGCGTCTGCGATCGCGTCCTTCCGGATCGATGCGCTCTTGATCGAGCGGCGATTTCAAATGCACCGACATCAAAACGAACTCTGGCCGCGAGGATTCATGCGCACGCGCATCGTAACAACGTAACTCAACCACATCGCGCGAAAAGCGATGTCCGTTTGAAACCGTTTTCGCAAGAGCTTCGCTTTCGTACCCCGTTTCAAGCGACTGTTTTTCGTGTGGATACAGAAACTCGAGAGGGCGATTTTTGTGCGAAACAAGCTCGTAGCGAAGCGGCAGCGATCGTTTCACAAGGAATCCGACATCGATGCCTCGATTCGAATTCCCTTCGACAAGAAACGGTGCGTAGAGATCAGAAAGAAAATACCTAGAAAAATTTTCGAGACTCTCCGTTCCACCGATCTCGCAAAGCAAAATAAAATCGGGGTCGAGATCTTGAATCATACGCGCTATTTCGCGAAGCGACGTAATCGATTTATTTCGCACAGTCGACTTAGAGAGCTTCTGCCAAGCCTCTTCGGTCATAGTCGATAAATCTTCGCTAGGAGATTCGTCCAAATACACGAACAAATTTTCAGCGTTGAATCCGACAATTCTCCAGTTTTTCTCTTTAAAAAGACTCATCTCCACCTGTCTTACAAAAGATTCTCGACCTTTAGTATGACGATGCGTGACCCAGTTGTCACAAGCCGCTAACCTGACCGCCTATGGAAATTGATTCGCGCATCCCGTCAGCTTCTGGCGAGCCAGCATTACGTCGTCATATCGGCCTCTTGGCCCTCACACTCTACGGTATCGGAGACATTCTCGGCGCCGGTATTTATGGTCTCGTCGGCAAAGCCGCGGGCCTCATGGGAAATGCCATCTGGCTTGCTTTCCTCGCGAGCATGATCGCAGCAGGCCTTACGGGTCTCTCTTATGCGGCTGTCGGCAGTCGTTTTCCTCGAGCTGGCGGCGCGGCGTACGTCACACAGCGCGCCTTTAAAAAATCGTGGCTCGCTTATGTCGTAGGCCTCGCGGCCCTCGCTTCGGGCTTAACCTCCATGGCCACGGCTTCACGCGTGTTCTCCGGTTATCTGCAAGCGATGTTGCCTTCGATCCCGATGTGGGTCCTCATAATCGGAGTCGCGTCGCTCATGGCCGGCATCGTTTTTCGCGGTATCCGCGAAACGATTTGGGCCAATTCGCTCTGTACCATCATCGAACTCTCAGGCCTTTTGATCATCATCATCTTCGGTATTTCCGCTATCGGCTCTGTCGACTATCTCGACGCGGCCGTGCCCTCAAACCCCGAAGGTCTCATCACGCCCGGCCTCGTTCTCGGAGGCGCGGTCCTCACGTTCTACTCCTTCATCGGCTTTGAAGACATTCTCAACGTCAGCGAAGAAGTGAAAGATCCGGCGCGCACGATTCCGCGCGGCCTTATCTTCGCGGTGCTCGGAGCTTCGGCCGTGTACATTTTAATCAGCTTGATCGCGGTTTCCATCGTACCCGCGGCGGAGCTCGCCGACTCAAAGCAACCTCTCGTCGAAGTCGTGAAGGTCGCAATTCCCTGGTTCCCGCCACAGCTTTTCTCGCTGATCGCGCTCTTCGCGGTTTCAAATACCGCGCTTCTCAACTATGTCATGGGCTCACGCCTTCTTTATGGCATGTCGAAACAACGGCTCTTGCCATCATTCCTGAGCAAGGTTCACAAGAAAACAGCGACCCCACACGTGGCTGTCGGAATCCTCTACGTTATCCTGCTCACACTCGCGCTCTCCGGCGACATTTCGTCGCTCGCGAAATCGACCAGTGTCCTGCTTCTGCTCTGCTTTATTCTCGTGAACATCGCGCTCATCGTTCTCAAGCGCCGCGAACCCACACCTCAAGGTGCGTTCGACGTTCCCGCCATCGTCCCGATTCTCGGAACACTCACCTGCATCGCGATGCTCCTGCATGCCGAGGCTCCCGAGCTCACGACGGCCGGAATCATCCTCGCCGTGATCGCCGTTCTGTATTTCGTGAAACGCCCAAGCGCCGAAGCGATCGAGAAAATCGACGCCATCGATTAACGCCACGGAACCCTCAAATGAAAAAGCCAGCATCTCGTCAGAAGATGCTGGCTTTTTTTTAGCGATCACCCTTCGAGTTCTACTTGTGATCGTGACCGTGATGAGGATCCGCTTCTCCGGCTTTTGTATCAAGAAGCTCGACTTCAAAAACAAGCACGCTATGCGGCGGGATTTGCGCCCCTGCGCCCGTTTCGCCGTAGGCAAGATCCGGCGGAATCGTGAGCTTCCACTTCGAACCGACCTTCATCAGCTTCAAAGCTTCGTTCCAACCCTTGATGATTCGTCCAACTGGGAACTCCGCCGGTTCACCGCGATCAATCGACGAATCGAACTGCGTACCATCGATCAAAGTTCCTTTGTAGTGAACCTTTACGACATCACCATCTTTAGGTTGAGCACCCTCGCCGGCCTTCAAAACTTCGTACTGAAGACCAGACTCAGTCACCGTCACGCCTTCTTTCCCCTTGTTCTTTTCAAGGTAAGCGACGCCAGCTTCTTTTGCTTTTGAAGAAGCGCCGTCACGCACGCGAATGATCGCGGCGCGAATGTCATCACGTGGAACACGCGGCTCTTTTCCTTCCAAAGCATCCTGAACACCCGCCAAAATCGCGGCGTTGTCCATTTTCATGCCCATCTGCTTCGCTTGTGAACCGATCTCAAGACCAAGCGCGTAGTTCGCCTTCGCTTCGTCTTTATCGAGATTCGCATTCCCAACAAACTTACATCCCGTCAACGCGGCCGAAGCCACAATCGTCACCATAACAATACTGCGCATATTCATCTGCCTTACTCTCCTCAAACTGATAGGCTCGTCTTTCTAAACCACGTAGCTATTGGATCGTGTTCGTGGCGCCAGGACAAGCAGGGAATGTCGAATCCACCTCTTCCTCGCTTTTCTACATCTTGCCAAAAAACCGGTCGCTTCCTACCATAGTCAAATGGCCACCGAAACCCCACCATCGCCCCGCAACACCCTCGCTAGCCACCTTGTCACGACGCTGATTCTTGCGACGGTCGTCTTCTTGGTCGCAAGCGTCGGCGTCAAACTCGGACTGATCGAACTCCCCGGACTCAAGAGGTCCGCATCGACAACCCAAGATTCCAACTCACCGCTCGGGCAAAATGCCTCACACCCCGACGAGCCTCGACAAACCAGGAGTGCCCCCGCCGTTCTACCCAATCACTTTCCCGAAACAACACCAAACGAGATCGCAGCCACCCACCGTGAAGTCGGCTCCCTTGAACAGATGGTGAAGTCCTGTTGGCCAGATCGCGCCCATATTCCTTCTCTCGACGAAGAAAGCATCACGCTCCACATGCTCGAACGGCTTTTCGGCAAAATCACCAAACGCGAGCTGATTGAACGCGTCGAGTCTCTACAACTCTCAAATGGCGCCGTCCGCCGCATCACACTGGCACAAGAGCCTCCCTCCGAAAGTAGCCCCGCCCGCACGACTCTCAAAGTCACGGACACGTTGGTCGACGAAAGCCAAATCAACCTCGCCCTATCCCAATCCGAGCGCCAAAACCCCAAACCTCAAGCGCTCTCGAAATGGCGCTCATCCGGCGAACTCTTAAAGGCGACCGAGAAAGCGGGGCTATTCTTCGATGACTCCAGATTTCCGGGCGGTGTTGTGGGAACAATCGTCGAGACCATCACGCAGACGCATCCAGAGTCGCCACCGGAAATGCAAAACACTCTGTCCTCAATTCAAATTCGGGCAGCAGGTCGCCTTGTTCAGTGTTCAGAAAATAATACCTGTGAATGCCTTTAGTGGTAGCTGTTTCAGATTGCTTCGAGTTTTAAAAAAGCGAATAGGCTCTCTTTGGCTCACGAAGAAACAAGGAGACCAAGAAATGATTCGAAACGAAAAAAGCCTTCTCGTCATCGTGCTCAGTCTTGCCATCGTCGTCGTCGCAACGGCTACCGCCGCGATGGCCCAGACGCCAAGCCCGACTCTACCGACCCTTGTTCGACAAACGTACTCACAAAGCCCGAACGGTGTCGTTCGCACGTCAGACTGCTCAATCTACACGGACCGAATCACTGTTCTCAAAAGTATCGACGGTGTCTCGATTGAAGAAACTCGCGCACTCTCACTTGGCGGCCTTGTCGCAGACAAAATCGCAGAAGCCGCAGCCACACCCCTCGTCCTCGACAAAGGCTCCCTCTTCGATTTTTCTTATTTCACATACGCTTTCAAGACACTTGCCAATGGAACGCGGGAACGAGTCACCCTCGGGTCGTTCGACGGCGCGACGGGAATCGAAACCAGCAATCCGTCTCGCGGCGCCACCGTTCTTCGTGAAATCCTCAACGCGAACTGCGAATAACCGCCTTTACGCCGAGGTTCCCGTCGAAGCCGAGCTTTTCTCAAGCCGGCTTTGTTTGTAATAAGCCTTCGTCGCGATATAGATCGTTTTCTCGACTTCCGCGACGACTGCTCCGTCTTCGTCCGTGATTTCAATCTTTCGAATCAAATCCATTTTACCCGAGCTGCGCACTTCATCTTGAATCGCCCGTAGTTCTTCGTCGGTCACTTCGAACCGCGCATAACAATTTGATAAACCAGGACGCCTGAATCGTATCGTCGAAGCTTTGTCCCATACAACGTAGTCCCGCCCGAGACGCTGCACGAGAATCACCATCAAAAACGGATCCGTCATCGCGAACAACGAACCGCCGAACTGTGTTCCCACGTAGTTCGAGTTCCAAAAGCGATGCTTGAGCCGTACCATGAGAGAACGAATCCCGGCCGATTTTCCGCCGACACCGGCCCAAGCTCCTTCGGTTTTTACGATCGAAATCCCCGCTCCGACAAAGGGCGGCCAGATATTCCAAAACCTAATTAGCTTCGCTTTCCAATTCATTCTACAATCGTAGAATGTCCAATCCCCAGACCGCAAACGGTAACTTCTCAGAACTCTCGCTCGAACGCATTTCAATCGCGGCTACTTTACCCGTGGGCTTTCGGCATCGACCAGTACAAAACCCCAAACTGCTTGCGATCTTTCTGCACGGTTATTCGGATCACGGCGGCAGCCTCTTACGGCGTCTATTCTCGGACGGATCTCACGTAACTCACGGCGATCTCGAGCATGTTGCCATACTCGCACCCAACGGACCGTTTCCCGTTCCGGTTAAAAACGAGGACGGTTGGAAAAAGGCGTACGCTTGGTACTTCTACGACATGGAAACAGATCAAATGATCATTCCGCCAGACGCTGCAATCGGTGCGATTAAAAAGCTCGTTCAAGAAAATGGTTACGAAACTTTGCCCAAAGTCATCGTCGGCTTTTCTCAAGGCGGTTTTCTCGCTCCCGCTCTTGGTCAATCTTTAAAGAATGTCCACGAGATCATCGGCATCGGCACCGGCTATCGAACAGACTACTATCCAGCCAATACCAACTGGGTTGTTTCGGGATTCCACGGAACCGAGGATGAAGTCATTTCTTTCGAGCAAGCGGCCGAGATGCACGACCGGGTTTTGCGACAGGGGTTTGACGGTCAATTCGTCGCTTTTCCCGCACTTAAACATACGGCCTCGTCCGAAATCGGAGAGGCCGTCGTGAAGCGAATCAAACACTGGCTTCGCTAAACTTATTTGCCTGGTTCTTCTTCAACGCAGTTCTTCTTCAACGCAGTTCTTCTTCAACGCAGTTCTTCTTCAACGCAGTTCTTCTTCAACGCAATTGTCATTCCCCGGAATACCCGATCCGCCGCGCTCGCAAAGGACAGTCGCCGT
>JAVFAU010000126.1:0-5974 GCA_034002335.1 Bdellovibrionales bacterium
GGTACAAACAGCGACGCTGACATGCAAACCCTGACAAAAGAGATCTCGCCCGTGCTTGCATCGTTCTCAAGCGACCTCCTCTTGGACGGCGGAATCTTTCAGCGCGTGAAAGAAGTCTGGGAGAAACACCAAGCCGGAGGCGCGGGCGCGCTTCAAGGCGAAGAACTTCGTCTGACCAAAAAACTTTATCGCGATTTCGTCCGCAACGGCGCCTTGCTCTCGGAAGAAAAAAAAGAGCAGCTTCGGGCCATCGACCAAGAGTTCTCGGTTCTTAGCCCGGAATTCAGCGACAATGTTTTGAAAGCGACAAACGACTTCAAACTCGTGATCGACAAACGCGAAGACCTTGCGGGACTCCCCGCCTCGACGGTCGAAGCCTACGCGGAAGCGGCAAAAGAAGCCGGTCTTGACGGAAAGTGGGTCGTCACGCTTCACGCTCCAAGCCTAACGCCATTTTTGACATACTCCGAGAAACGCGATCTTCGCGAAAAGCTCTGGCGGGCGTACAACGCGCGGGCGATTGAAACGAATCCGAAGGTTCTAAAACGCATCGTCGAACTTCGCTTTAAGCGAGCCGAGCTTCTTGGTTACAAAACTCACGCTGACTTCGTACTTGAAGAACGTATGGCCGGAACTCCAAATGGCGTGACGTCGTTCCTCTCCCGTATTCTCGCCAAGGTCACGCCTGCGGCGAAACGCGACCTTGATGAAGTCAAAGCCTTCAAAAAAGATATCGTCGGCGAAACGACGTTTGAACCCTGGGACTACGGCTTTTGGTCTGAGAAGCTGAAGATGAAGCTTCACGATCTCGACGAGGAGGTTTTGCGGCCGTACTTTCAGCTCGAAAACGTGATCGACGGCGTTTTCGAACACGCCAAGCGCCTTTATGGAATTTCGTTCCGGGCGATCTCAAACATCCCCACCTACCACCCCGAAGTGAAAACGTACGAAGTGATCGAAGCGGCCGCCGACGGAAAACCCGAACGCCACATCGGACTTTTCTACGCCGACTTCTTTCCGCGCGCTTCCAAACGCAGCGGCGCATGGATGACCTCATTCCGCGAGCAAGGCTTTTACCAAACGACAGGCGCTGTCGAACGACCGCACGCCGCCATCGTTTGCAACTTCACAAAGCCGACGGCTTCGGCTCCCTCGCTTCTTACTCTTGACGAAGTGAAAACCCTGTTCCACGAATTTGGCCATGCACTGCACGGCCTTCTCTCCGATTGCAAGTACGTGAGCCTTGGCGGAACGAATGTGTATTGGGACTTCGTCGAGCTTCCGAGCCAGATTATGGAAAACTGGGTCGGTGAGCGCGAAGCCCTTTCGCTTTTCGCAAAACACTTCCAAACCGGCGAAGTGATCCCTCAAGAACTTACCGAGAAGATCCGCAAGAGCGCGCAGTTCCAAGCCGGCTACTTCGCGCTTCGCCAACTGAACTTCGCATCACTCGATATGGCGTGGCACGCGCTCTCGCCGAGCTCGCCCGGAATCGGCTCTCATTTTGTAACAGGTCAGGCGACCGACGAAGAAGTGCTCGCCTTTGAACGTGAAGCGACGGCGAAAACATCGCTCTTCGCGCCCATCGACGGCGCAAGCCCATCGACGGCGTTCTCGCACATCTTCGCTGGCGGCTACTCGGCCGGATACTATTCGTACAAGTGGGCGGAGGTTCTGGATGCCGATGCGTTTGAGTACTTTAAAGAAAAAGGACTCTTCGATCCGGAGGTCGCAAGAAAGTTCCGCGAGAACGTCTTGTCAAAAGGCTCTTCGGAAGACCCGATGGAGCTCTACAAACGCTTCAGAGGACGCGAGCCCGATCCGGATGCGCTTCTTCGTCGTGATGGATTGATCTAGATAACTTTAGGCGAATAACGGAAAGAACGATGGCGAAAACAAGCGCGAAAGCATCAAAGAAACTATCGACAAAAGCAGCGCGTACGCCGCGCACGACCAAGAAACTACGCTCGACACTCGATCAACGGGTCGTCGCGATCCTGTATCGCCCCTCCACACCCCTGGCTTCGCAAAAGGCCGTTGAACTCGCTCATTGGCTTCGCGAACAAGGCTCCGAAGTGCTCGCCAGTCCGGGGCAAACACTTGGTCGCGGCATCAAACAAGCTTCGAACAAAGACCTCGACCGTCTTGATCTCGTGATCGTGCTCGGCGGCGACGGCACTTACCTCGGCGCCGTTCGCATGCTCAAGAGCCACGCGGTGCCAGTCTTGGGCGTCAACATGGGTTCACTCGGGTTTCTCACACAGACCCGCGTCGAAGATCTCTTCAACACTGTGATCGCGACGCTCGGGAACAAAATGGATTTCCGCGCGCGCTCGATGCTCGCAATCGAAGTTTACCGCAAAGGCAAACTGCACGGCGAATACATGGCCCTCAACGACGCGGTCCTCGAACGCGGTTCGATCACGCATTTGATCAATATCGACATTCATTGCGACAAAATGCACGTCGGCCAAGTGAAAGCCGACGCTTTGATCGTCGCAACCCCAACGGGGTCGACGGCATACAACCTTGCCGCGGGCGGCCCCGTCCTTCATCCGGACACTCGTTCCATTGTCGTGACTCCTGTCTGTCCTCACGCGCTCACCAGCCGTCCGCTCATTTTTCCCGACGATCAAAGCTTGAATTTCCGCATCACGCAGAAAGATAAGAATGCGATTCTCACGGTCGACGGCGCCCGTTGCGGAGAAATCACGTTCGAAGACGAAGTGAGAATCACGCGCAGCCCGATTGATCACATTACGGTTCGAAAGCCCTCACATAATTTCTTTCAACTGCTACGCGAGAAACTGAAATTCGGTGAGCGCAACTAGGAATACACCCTTCGCTCCATAAGGAGATGATTTTATGTTGAACGAACTTCGCGTCTCAAATTTTGCGATCATCGACAACGTCCAGCTCACGTTTCGCCCCGGACTCAACGTCCTAAGCGGCGAAACCGGGGCCGGAAAGTCCATTCTCCTTAAAAGCCTGGGCCTTCTCATGGGCGATAAGGCCGATGCGACGGCCATTCGCTCTGGAGCCGAACAAGCCATTATCGAAGGTTCGTTCGATCTCAACGACCGTCCCGACATTCGCACGCGCCTGATCGACATGGGCATCGACTGCTCCGACTCCACCATGGTCGTTCGCCGTATCGTCGCAAGCGGCACGCGGGCCCGTGTTTACCTTAACGGCTCGCTTTCGACGCTTGGCCTTCTTCGCGAAGTCGTAAGCCCACTTGTCGAAGTCACGGGACAAGCCGCACCCTTGATCGAAATGACCGGTCAACACGACAATCGCAACCTTCTCTCGAGGGCCTACCATCTTGAACTTCTCGACCTGTACGCGGGCACAACCACGCTTCGCGCGGAGTTCTCAGCTTTGTACGCCCGCAGTCGCGACGTCGAAGACGAACTGGCGCGCATTCGTGCGGATGAACGCAACCGGGCTCTCAAACTTGATTTTCTGATCTTTCAACGCGACGAAATTCGCGCCCTCGAACTGAACCCAGGCGACGAGGTTTCAATCGAAAGCGACGCGAAACGCTTGAAACACGCCACACGTCTCATCGAATTCGCGGCGAGCGCACAAGATGTTTTGGACGATAGCGAAGACTCCATTCTGACAAGGCTTCATACACTGACAAACAGGGCTTCGGAACTTCGCTCTCTTGATCCAAGTCTTGCCGAGCGCTTGGCTCCCCTTGAGCAAGCGCGGGCGCTCATTAAAGACGTCGTGTTCGAACTCCGCGATTACGGCCAAGGCCTCGAGGCCGACCCGGTTCGCCTCGAAGAACTAGAAGGGCGCCTGAGCCGACTCAGACAGCTTCAGAAAAAATACGGTGCGACCGCCGTTGAAATTCTCGAAGCCCTTGAGCGAACGGAATCGGAGATCAATGATCTTGAGGCCAGCGACGAACGCGTCGTGAGCCTAGAGGCCGAAGCTCGAGCCCTTGATGATCGCATGAAGACTCTCAGCGACGAACTTCATGCCAAGAGGTCTTCCGCCGCGACTCTTTTTTCGAAAGAAGTGAACGCCGAGTTGCAAGACCTCAACATGAAGGGCGTTGAACTCGTCGCCCACGTCGCACGTCTTGAAACGTATCACGCGACCGGCGCGACCGAATTGGAGTTCATGACTAAAACCTCGAAATCCGACGCTCCTCGCGCACTCGGCAAAGGTGCGAGCGGTGGAGAACTTTCGCGCATTCTACTTTCTATTAAACAGGTCGTCGGTCACAGCGCCCACCCGCGCACCTACCTGTTTGACGAAGTCGACACTGGTGTGAGCGGCGAGACTGCTGAAAAAGTAGGCCGAAAGCTGCATTCGATTGCACGTGGACAGCAGGTCATTAGCGTCACGCATCTACCGCAAGTCGCAGCGCATGGGGACACGCACTTCTTTATTCAGAAGAAGACTTCAAAGGACGCCGCACTGATGGATGTCCACGAACTTCAAGCCGACGACCGAGTTCAGGAAATCGCACGTTTGATTTCAGGAGAAAAAGTAAGTGCGACGTCTGTTGCGCATGCGCGTCAGCTACAGAGCGAAGCTGCGCAAGAAAGCCCGCGTGAAGCTGGCTCGCGACGCATGGCGCCTGCATCTCCAAGTAAAGCACGCCGCGAGTCACGACTTGATCGATAAGTCAGATTTTGTCAGTTTCTTCTCTCGCCGATACAGAAACTGACAGAATCCGGAGCCTCTTATTTCACAGTCGAACTCCCCCCGCACGAATACCCGCACAGCGCCTAGCTCGGCTTACAAGCCCGGCGTCGGCGACACGGGCATCGACTGGGGAACAGGACCTTGTTCGGCTCGGTTTCACTCGGCGCTTTATCTCTATCACCGCGGTGAATACCAAGCGGCCCTCTCGGAATTCGAAAAGCTCTCGTCACGTTTTTTTCGTCTCGCGGACGGACCAAGATTCATTGAATGCGCGACCTATTTGCTAAGGCTTCTCGCCGAACAAGAGCGCTTTGATCGCGTCGAAAAAATCCAAGCCCAAGTGCTCTCGTACTTCAAAGACAACTCGCTCGATGCCAAACTCCTCTCGCGTCTGAAATACGTTCTCGGCATCTGCCACGTGTACAGAGGCGACGGGCACGAAGAAGCGATGAACTGCTTTCGCGAGTCCATTCAAACGGCCGTCGCAAGCGGCGATCGCTCAGCCCTGGGCTGGCCGCTCTATGGAGCCGCGACCGTCTTGTACGCGCGCGATCGCCACGACGACGCACTCAAGGAACTCGAAAAACTCTCGACGCTTCTGGAGTGTCATCCGATTCCTGATTTGCAATCTTCAGCTCTTCTACTCAACGCGCTGATCCTCCGCAATCAAGGCCGTCAAGACGAGGCGCTGAAATACGCATGGAAGGCTTTTGAGACGCTTAAGGAGCATCCTCATCTCGGGCTCTACCTCCACACGCTTGCGACACTCGGAACCATCTTCGGCAGAAAAGGTGAAACGCAAACAGCGCGCATTTATTTGGATCTCGCCAGTCGTTCCCTCAAGCGCGAGGAGCTTCCACGCATCGCGCGCATCGTCGACGATGCGATGACGGCGCTCGGTGGCACGGAAGATCGTCCCGACTTGGAGCTCAACCTCGAATCAGGCGTGCTCAACGAGATTCACAAAGGCGAAATTCGTTTTGATGGTCAGTTCCTGCTGCGCGATCTCTTAAGCGTCTTTCTTCGCTCTTCGATCAAGACACCGGGACGCGTTCTCAAAAAAGAAGATCTCGTGCGTGAAGTCTGGGGCGAACAGTACGACCCGACCCATCATGACAACAAAGTTTACGTCAACATCAAGCGCCTTCGTCGACTGATCGAAGCCGAAGACGGCGCTACGGAATACATCGTGCGAGGCAAACAGGGTTACTACCTAAACCCCAAAGCACGAGTTTCACTTATCGAAAACAATAGAGACCACTAAGAACCACGGAACGATCGAACTATGAAACGCTACGCTACGAAACAG
>JAVFAU010000127.1:0-5965 GCA_034002335.1 Bdellovibrionales bacterium
CTTTCAAAAAGAGTTCAACGAGCTTGCACGTCGTCGACTTGCCGTTTGTTCCCGTGATCGCGATCACCGGTTGCTTAATAAACCATGTCGAAAACTCGAACTCACCCGTAACGACAACGCCGTTCGAACGAGCGTATTCGAAGATCTTCAAATTCGGCGGAACGCCTGGCGACAAGATGATCACATCCTGAGCCAAGAAAACCTTCGGGCTATGCCCGCCAAGATCGAGCTGCACATTCAAGCCTTCGATCTGCTCCAGAGCCGACGCGAGTTCAGGCTTCGATTTGTGATCCGAAATCGTGACCTGCGCGCCACACTCCGTAAGAAAGTGCGCAAGACTGACTCCCGAACGAGCGAGACCGACGATCAAGACACGCTTGCCCTGAAGCTCCGCGAATTCGCTAAATGGTGGTGGTGTTCCTGACGATGGGGGCATTGGGGGATGGGCCATTGACTAAATTACTCCTATTTGATTTAGCGAAGTTTGAGAGTCGCAAGACTCAGGATCGCGAGCAGAATCGAGATGATCCAGAATCGAACGATGATTTTTGTCTCGGTGAGACCTTTTAGTTCGAAGTGATGATGAATCGGCGCCATACGGAAAATACGTTTTCCCGTGAGTTTAAACGACAAAACCTGAGTGATCACCGAAAGCGCTTCGACGACGAATACACCGCCCAAGACCACAAGAACCATTTCGTTCTTAGTCAAAACCGCGAGGATTCCCAAAAATCCACCGATCGAAAGCGAGCCGATGTCACCCATGAAAACCTGCGCCGGGTACGTGTTGAACCACAAAAAGCCAAGCCCCGCCGCGACCATCGCTCCCGCCAACGGAACCAACTCACTCGCGCCTGGAATAAAAGGAATTTGCAAGTAAGCCGCGATTTGCGCATGTCCCGCGACATACGCAAACGCCCCGAGCGTCGCCGAGGCAATGATCACCGGAACAATCGCGAGGCCATCAAGACCGTCCGTTAAATTCACCGCGTTCGCGCATCCCGTAACGACGAGCGAACCGAACACGACATAGAGCCAACCGATATCAAACGCCGCGTTCTTAAAAAACGGCACGCTCACGATTGTCGAAAGCCCAAACCAATAAATGAGAACAGCGATCACCGCTCCCGAAATCAAAAACTCGGCGGCCAAGCGAAGGCGACCAGGCAGCCCTTTTGAGTTCTTCTTTAAAACTTTAAGTGAGTCGTCGACATAACCGATATAGCCAAAGCCAAGCGTCACGATCAGCGTCGCCCATACCAGCGGATGAAGCACGTTCACCCATAAGAGCGCCGGCACGAGAAGTCCGACTAAAATCAAACCTCCACCCATCGTCGGCGTTCCCGCCTTTTTCTGATGCGTTTGCGGTCCGTCGTCACGAATCGACTGTCCGACCTGGCGCTCGACAAGACCGCGAATAAAGCGCGGCCCGATCCAGAGACACAGAAAAAAACCTGTGAAGAACGCGATGAACGTGCGGAAGGTGATGTAGCGAAAGACGTTGAGAAACGAATACTGGTCAGCCAGTGAGTGGAGCCACTGATAAAGCATGGTGTCTGTCTTGCCCCCAAAAAACGGATGGAGCCACAGGATTTAGCACGCCCTCAGGAAAGACCGCAAGATATTTCTTATAAGTACATGAAATCACTTATTTTTTTAAATCAGAACCCACCGGCGAAAGTCCCGCCAAAAGGGTCTCAAGCTTCACCCCTCGCGAACCTTTGATCAGAATAAAGTCGTCGCCCGAGAGTCCCTTTCGCAAGTTCTCGACCAGGGCTTGTTCCGCTTTCTCCGAAGCATCAAATTTCGGTAACACAGAAAGCTTGGTTTTCGTCGCCCCGAATCCTCGTGCAAACGCCGCATGCGATGCGCCGATGAACACCACTTCGTCGAAACCGACGCTCGCAGCTTTGCTTCCGAGCTCCTCATGCAGATTCTCGGCATGCGACCCGAGTTCTCGCATTTCACCGAGAACCGCGATCGCGCGCCCACGAATCGAACCGCTTTCAACAAGCAAGCGCGCATTTTCGAGCGCCGCCCCCATGCTCTCGGGGTTCGCATTGTAACCGTCAAACAGACAACGAGCGCGACTTGCGAGTTCAATCCATTGGTTGCGCCCCCATGCCGACCGACAAAGAGGCAAAGCCTTCCAAATTTCTTGAGGCGACATGCCCGCAACAAGAGCCAAACACGCGGCAGCCATGAGATTCGTCACGTTGTGACGACCAAACACGGGAATCTCGACAGATCCTTCGATGCCCTTAATCGAACCTTCGACGGTGAGCGCCTCCATCGTCATCGCTTTCACGCGAAGCGAGATATCGCCCGCCGATTCGGCAAACGTGATCGTGCGACGGCCTTCATCGGTGAACTTCGCCATCATTTGCGACGTGTATGGATTATCGAGATTAAAAATGAATGTCGCTTTCGACGGCGCGTATTCGTAAATTTCCGACTTCGCGGCCGCCGCGCCCTCAATCGAACCGACACCTTCTAAATGACCACGCCCGACCATCGTGCAAACAACGGCATCGGCCTCGACGATCTTCGAAAGATCCTTAAGCTCTCCCGGATGGTTCATGCCCATCTCGATGACGGCGACATCGTGATCTTGAGAAATCGAAAGCAGAGAGAACGGAACTCCCCAGTGATTATTGAAACTGCCCTTGGAATACTGAACATTAAAACGTGTCGACAAGATCGTCGCCGCGAACTCCTTAGTCGAGGTTTTCCCGTTGGTGCCGGTGATTCCCAAAATCATCGCGCGGCATTTGTGTCGCCAATGGCGAGCCAAAACCTGAAGCGCTGTTAACGTATTTCCCGCGCTGATGACCGCAACTGGAAAACCGCGCTGCCCAACCAGAGCTTCGATTTCAGATTTCTCTTCGAGCGTTAGCTCTCGGTGAATCATCAATCCGGAGGCGCCCTGTTCGACGGCTTTGCGCACATACGCATGAGCATCGTGGCTTTCTCCGACGAGCGCGACAAACAACATCCCCTCCATCTTAAGGCGCGTATCGGTCGCGACACCGTGAAAGGCCGCGTCCGTTAAACCGCCGCCGCCGATCAATTGAAGCTTTCCATCAACAGCCGCCGCCGCCTCTTGAGCCGATAAATTCCAACCTGTCATCTTCTACTCCTCAGGGTCTTTCTCAAGGTCTTTCGCAAGAGCCGTAAGCGCTTCGCTTGCCACTTGCACATCCGAGAACGGGTGCTTTACGGTTCCAATCTGTTGCGTCGCCTCGTGCCCCTTGCCCGCAATCAACACGACGTCACCACGACGAGCCTTTGCTAGCGCGTGAGAAATCGCGTCTCGCCGATCGACAATACGAGCGACGCGAACCAAGTCATCCGACGAGGCACCAGCCATCACATCGTCCAGGATTTTTTCCGGATCTTCCGTACGCGGATTGTCGGATGTCGCGATCACGAAATCAGAACCCGCCAACGCGGCTTTCATCATCATCGGACGCTTGCCGCGATCTCGATCTCCGCCGCAACCGAACACCGTGAATATCTTCGCTTGCGCATCGGTCTCGCTTTCCGCGCGCACATTCTGCAAAAGCTGTAGAATCGTTTTTAGTGCGTCGTCCGTGTGGGCATAATCGACGAAGACGTGAATCCCCGCCCGATTCGGAACTCGCTCCAAACGCCCCGGAACGCCGCGAATGCCCTGGATGGCTTGAACGATCGCGCTTGAACTCATTCCGATCGCTTCACCCGTCGCGAACGCTCCGATCACGTTCTGCACGTTATGCTTTCCGGGCATCGCCAAGAACACAGCATGCTCGCCTCGAGGCGTGCGGAGCTTAAACCGTACGCCGTCAAAACCCTGGCTTTCGATACGATACGAGAAATCAAGCCGACTCGCACACTCATCATCCGAACCGCATCTCCAAATACGTACCCTTTGGGCCTCAACAAGGCGCTCGAGTCGATTCGCCATCTCCGCGCCTGCTGGATCATCGACATTAAATACGGCCGTCACAGGGCCGCTTGCGCATTTTTCAGATTCAGGCAAAAGCTCCGCGAAGAAACGGAACTTCGCTTGCGAGTACGCCTGCATGGTGCCGTGATAATCAAGGTGATCGCGCGTGAGATTCGTAAAAATCGCGACGTCGAAATTCACGGCATCAACTCGCGCTTGATCGAGTGCATGACTTGAAACTTCAAGCGCCACGGCCTTTGCGCCGGCATCTACGAACTCACGCAAGCGCCGTTGAAAACGAACGGGGTCCGGCGTCGTCATGTCGCTTGGCCAAACACGGCTGCCCAAGTGGTGGTCGATCGTGCCGACCACGCCCGTCGGATTCCCACCGGCATTTAAAACCGATTCGATCATATTGGTCGTCGTGGTTTTGCCGTTGGTGCCCGTGACACCGACGGTAAAGAGCTCTTTTGACGGCGAACCGAAAAAACGAGCCGCCAGGAACGCGAGCTCCCGCCGCGTCGAGGCAACGACGTGAATATAGCCTTTATAGCTTTGCCGAATCTCGTCTGTGAGTTTCGAATCGTCTTCGATGACGAGCGCGACGGCGCCCTTGCGAACGGCCTCATCCAGAAAATCATGGCCATCGTGTTTCGTTCCGCGAAGCGCGACGAAAACGCATCCGGGTTGCAACTCGCGGGTATCAAAGACCAACGCCGAAACCGCACTCTCATCCGTGCCGGAAAGACCCTGCGAACTGTTTGTCGGCTTCCCTTCAAAAAGTTCGCGAAGCCGTATGCTCCCGTAACTCACATTCATACTTGTTTTCTAAACTATCACGCAGATTATTGCACGGATTGAGTAAAGGTCAGGCCGAGTTCCACCGTCGCTCGACGGCTTCCTCTTGTCGGCTGCCACTTATGACCCGGATCAGGTTTTTGATGAGACACAAAGCCTTGTCCCTTTGTCACGACATGGTCCCACGGAATCCCCGCTTGCACAAAAGCCTCCATCGCTTCGCGCAAGCTCATGCCGACCACATCAGGCA
This sequence comes from Bdellovibrionales bacterium, assembly GCA_034002335.1. GTDB lineage: Bacteria > Bdellovibrionota > Bdellovibrionia > Bdellovibrionales > JAMPXM01. Next base: position 4,977 of record JAVFAU010000127.1, read on the forward strand.
CTTTGATTTCGCCCTCTGCCACGGCCTCACTCTCTTCAACCTGCGGCTCGACAGGCTCCGACTCATTCCACATGTCGCCAATCACACGCGTTAAATCCGTCATCGCCGGAGCGCGCGACGCCATAATATCCAAAGACAAACGAGCCAAACGCATTTGTTCGCGTCTTGCCTCTTCGCGCCGTCTTTCTTGCTCCTGCTTTTCTTCTAGCTTTTCCTGCGCCGTCCGCAAGCCATGCTCTGCTCGCCAAGAAGCGGCGTCCGCTTTGGGGTTACGCGCCTTCAAGGCGGCATCGCGAGGAATGATGTTTTTAGCGGAAATCAGGACCGGTTCAAGCCCCGCGCGCGTGACCGCATATTTGCCGATTCGCGCAAATACAGGCGCGGCAACAGCGCTCCCGTAAAAGTTTTTTTGCGGTTTATCGAGAGAAACAAAAATCACGTACTTCGGATCGTTCACCGGCAAGAAACCGACGAAACTCGAAACGTAGGCGCCAGGCTCGTAGCCACGACCGCCCTCAAGTACGCGTTGCGCGGTTCCTGTTTTACCGCCGACAGGAAATCCGGGAACGCGCGCGTTCAAACCAGAACCATTGCCCGTCGTCACGGCCGACAGCATCAAACGAAGTTTCGACGCGGCTTCGTCGCTCAAAACACGACGCACTGTTTGCGGTTTCGTTTCAATCGTCTCTCTGCTTTCGGGATCATGAATCGCCTTCACGATATAAGGTCGCCTGAGCCAACCGCCGTTTGCGACCGCCGCATAAGCATTTGCGACCTGGAGAGCCGTTGTCGAAACTCCGTGGCCAAACGAAATGTTCGCCAAAAGATGCTCTCGCCAAGGAAGCTCATGCAAAACACCGCGCGCTTCCCCGGGCAAGTCGACGCCTGTCGGTTCGCCGAATCCAAAGTCGCGGTAAGCTTGTCGCAAGGCTTCGTCACCAAGCATTTGCGCGACCTTGGTTGAAACGATATTCGACGATCGCGCCAAG